>NZ_LWFE01001067.1:0-24797 GCF_001635675.1 Oleiphilus sp. HI0061
GCAACTTGCTCCCTTAGAAGGTGATATTCAATTTGGACCCGTCGAGAAAGATGATATTGCTTATCTTCCTCAACAAAACATGGTCGATAGAAGCTTCCCTATTACAGTTCAGGAAATGGTCGCTCTTGGCGCCTGGAAACATATGGGTGCTTTCGGGCGATTACGTAGCAAGCATAAAAAGCAAGTCGCACAAGCGCTGCAGCAACTGGGTTTATCAGGGTTTGAAAAACGCTTGATCGGATCTCTTTCAGGAGGGCAAATGCAGCGCGTTTTGTTCGCACGCTTGCTCGTTCAAGAAGCCAACCTAATATTATTAGATGAGCCTTTTACCGGCGTAGACAGCCGAACAACACATGACCTACTACACTTGATTCAACACTGGCATGAACAGGGTAAAACGATTGTTGCAGTACTCCATGACCTTGAGCAAGTAAAGTCTCACTTCCCACATTGCCTTTTGTTATCGCGAGAGCCCATCGCTTTTGGGCCAACTGCCGACGTATTGACTGAGCAAAACTGGCAACGAGCACGACAACTCAACGAAGCCTTTGATGAAAACGCCGTGTATTGCGGGGCTCACTAACAGATGTTCGATCTTTTTATTGCGCCAATTTTAGACTTCTCATTTATGCAACGCGCTATCGTTGGCTGCCTTGCGATTGCGATTAGCGCAGCGCCTATTGGCGTTTTTCTGATGTTAAGACGCATGAGTTTAACTGGCGACGCCATGGCACACGCAATATTGCCCGGTGCAGCGGCAGGCTTTTTTCTGGCCGGCTTATCTATTCAGGCAATGACCATCGGCGGGATTATCGCAGGCTGCCTTGTTGCGCTATTTTCCGGTTTCGTCTCTCGTATGACCGATGTCGCTGAAGATGCCAGTATGGCTGCCTTTTATCTTATTTCTCTGGCAGCAGGCGTCCTGATTATTTCAATTAACGGTAGTCAGGTTGATTTACTACACGTACTTTTCGGTTCCGCGCTGGCTTTGAACAACGAAGCTTTATATTTGCTTGCCGGGGTTTCTACAATTACCTTAATTACACTTGCTCTGCTGTTCAGACCGTTGGTTCTTGAGTGTATGGACAGGCTTTTCCTGCAATCAGTCAGTCGACTAAGTCCAATTGCTCACTTTGCCTTCCTGGTGCTAGTTGTTCTAAACCTTGTTGCCGGCTTTAACGCCCTTGGTACCTTAATGTCTGTGGGTATGATGATTTTGCCTGCAGCCTCTGCAAGGTATTGGGTCAAGAGCCTCGATATGATGCTTTTGGCGTCCTCTTGTTTTGCAATTCTCTGTTGTTATATCGGCTTACTCTTGTCATACCATGCTGGCTGGCCAACCGGGCCGGCGATCATACTGACACTTGGTATGCTCTACGTCTTGTCGTTTTCATTAGGACTTAATGGTAGCCTTTTATCTCGACTTGCCAAACCCAAACATCTCAGCGCATAACTCGTAAATATAGGTAATTTAAATATGAAGTCCTGGTTTAAATCGATCGAAAACGATGCTGAAGGCACCTCCTATCCCTTAGATAAAGTATTAAACGAACTAAACTTCTCTGAAGAGGGTTTAATACCCGTAATAGCCCAGGACCATGAGACGAGAGAGGTGCTAATGTTTGCCTGGATGAATCGCGAGTCATTAAAAGAAACTCTCGAAACCTCCAAGATGTGCTATTGGTCCCGTTCGCGAAAGTCTTTATGGCGCAAAGGAGAAAGCTCTGGCCACTGGCAAAGCCTGGTATCGATGAGAACGGATTGCGACGGTGATGTACTACTAGCCCTGGTCACACAAGATGAAGCAGCTTGTCACACTCATCGTAGAAGTTGCTTCTACCTGAAGTTTGAGCAAGGCGAGGTGGTCATCGCCTCATAAGCTTTCTGCTTTCTGCTTTCTTCGTTTACATCAGTGCTGATACAAATTACTTAAGTGGTCGTATTTATCCAGGATTTCTTGATAGCGACCACTTGATTTAATTTCTGACAAACCACGATCAAAGTCATCTCTGACCAGCTTATCTCGGAATAAAAACGGGTAATGACTTGGTTTAAATAAGGGGTGAAATCTGACCTTTTGACTAAAGCGCTGCTTTGCCAAGCGAGAGTAGCGATCTCCCTGATTTGCCTTATACCAATAATATCCAAAAATACTCTTATCCATCACGATAAAATCAAGCTCTCTGATAAAGAGTAGATTTATCTGAAAATCTTGTTTTGGAACTTCTTGATAATGCCGGTTTGTGCGTGCCATCACAGCATATTCTTTACCCAGAAAGTCTTTCGCTTTTTGAAAACCTACAACCGTTTTATCTTGAAGAAAAGACATAGATATATCTTCAGGGTAGTTCTTGGATGCCAGACTTATTGCGTAGTTTTGAAATGTCACCACGGCTTGGGACAAATAACCACTCTTAACAACATTGGCCTTTGCATTCATCACGGCATCTAACTGCGCATCATCAAACAACTTATATGCTCGCTCAAATGGCACATAAACCGGACGTATATCATAACGCTCAGGATCGAGGCTCGCTCGCAATATATCTAACTCGATGCCTGAGTCAGTTTCTTTAATCACCCAAGGAGGAATTGACATGCTAATGCCAATCTCAAATGGCTGAGGAGCATCTGATTGTACTGTGGAAGGGTCCTTGGCATGCAAGGATAATGAGACACTAGATACTAAAAAGGCGAAAAAAGCGTAGATGAATCTAAACATTGCTTCCTCCGCCTGATAATGAAAATTAACTATCCTTGGGAACTATCTCCGTCCTTTTCAAAGGCTTCTTTAAAACCTTTTCATATAAGAATAATAGTGCTTCTCGAGCTTGATTCAAGCGCGCGCGGGAAAGAGACATATTTTTTACCAAATAGCGTAAAAACTCTTTCACATTAGATTCACTTAAATAACGCGGGCTCCGCAAATCATAATAAGCTAAATACTGCGTAATCCAGTGCTGGTAAGTATGAATGGTTCTGGCACTCAAATGTTGGTGCTTTACCGCTTCAGCCAAGTCTACTGACAACCCCGGTTGACATTCGTCCAATGCAACTGCTGTACTCATATTGATTCCTTTTACTGCTTATAGAGACCTATATGCTTCTTCACTTTCCTTGTGTTGATCTCTTATAATTATTATTTTTTTTATCGTGGACACTGCTATTAACCAGCCTGAGACACAGACTGGTTAGAGACGCTGTAATTTACGCCTTTAATGTTTCAACTTCATTAATGTATTTTTGCATTGCCGCATCAGAAGTCGTTCCTTTCAACTCTTCCCATGCAACATATTTTGCACGTGCAACGAAGTCCATCATACCTGGCTTTTTACCTGAAACGTCACCTTCAGTTGCTTGCTTATACAAAGCATACATCTGCAACTTCTGCTCGTTTGAAAGCTGAACGTCACCTTCCGAGTTTTGAACAAAGTTTACGGTATCTTCAAATTGTTGCTTTAAATCGCTCATAACTTACTCCTGTTAATTTGGCGCGATTATAACTCGCTTAAATACAGATCGGTAGCTCTATAGGTAAAACCACTTTTCCATTTATGTGTATAATCTCACAGTTTTGATAAGTATCTACTTTATCAATAAGATCTAATTTTCTGTTTTCACTAATTTTTGGAGACCACATCTTGGCCAAGAAAAATAAGCTAAATAAAATTGTCAGTAACATTAATTCCTTGCCATCTTTCCTTCGCTCAACAGCGCTGTCTACTTTTTTTGGAAAGATGGTGAAGTTTACCGGCACTGCTGGAATTACAATTGAAGAGCTCAGCTGCGAACGAGCAGTGATTACACTAAAAAATAAAAAGAGTGTGCAAAATCATATTGGTTCAGTGCATGCTGTCGCCAGTATTCTGATCGCAGAGTCTGCTACCGGATATTTGATTGGTATGAACGTACCTGATAGCGCTGTCCCTGTGATCAAAACAATCAAAGCTGACTATGTAAAACGCGCCAAGGGCGACATGAAAGCCGTTGCAACGCTAAGCAAAAAGCAAATTGCTGATATCCAAAAACTCGAAAAAGGTGAAACCACTGTAAAAGTCAGTGTGACAGACGCTGAAGGCAAAGAACCCATTCTTATGGAAATGGTTTGGGCCTGGACACCTAAAAAACGTTAAGCTCTCCACTTAAAAGCTGAGCAAGTGTTATGTGAATCTGCTTAGTTCAGCTTTTAGTATATTCCCCAAAATCACAACAGCTTGCTCTCGCTCTCTGGTCCATTCATGTGCATAACTTAACCGAATATAGTTATGGTACTTACTCGAATCGGTTGAAAAGATTTCTCCTGGCGCAACAATGACGCCCTCGGCCTTAGCCAAATGGTAGAACTCTGTGCTATCTACACCATCAGGCAACTGTATCCATGCAACAAAACCTCCTTGCGGCTTAGTGATGCGTGTTTCTTTGGGAAAGTGTAGCGCAATTAAATCTAGCAACCTATCGCGCCTCTGGCTGTAAACTTCACGAGCATGCCTCAAGTGACGGTCAAAGCGCCCTCTAGACAAAATATCGGCAACCGCCAGTTGGGGTAAAGCAAAGTGACTGGAGTTGCTTAAAAAACGTTGGTACTCAATTTTTTCCCGATATCGCCCTGGCATCACCCAGCCGACACATAGCTGAGGGTCAAGCACCTTCGAAACTGAAGAGCACAGCAGAATTCGGCCACCCTTATCATAAGATTTAACAGCTTTTGGCCTAGCATCACTGTATGACAGCTCTCCGTAAATATCGTCTTCAATCATCGGTAAATCATATTTTTCTAAGAGCTTCGCCAACTTGAGCTTCGCAGTTTCTGGCATCAAGGCTCCCATGGGGTTGCTATAGCTAGGAACTGATAACACAACTTTTACGGGCCACTGCTCGACTGCCAACTGAAGCGCGTCGATGCTCATTCCCCTTACCGGATCTGAAGGAATTTCAAGCGCTTTTAGCCCCAAAGATTCGATTAACTGTAACAAGCCATAATAGCCTGGCGACTCTACCGCAACCACATCACCTTTTTCACACAGAGAGCGTAAACACAATACAATGGCCCCTTGGCAGCCAGCAGTAATAATAATTTCATCAGGTGACACTAACATGCCCGCATCAGAAGCACGTCTGGCGAGCTGCTTCCTTAGTTGAGGACAGCCTTTTCCTGAGTCATAGCCAATGCCGAGAAACTTCTCAGTCCGCACAAGGTTTGCAAATGATTTTTTTAGTTGTTCAATAATAGGGAAGTCACTTGCCGGGACCGCTGCACCGAAGCTGACATTATTTGGTTCTGCCGAACTGGCCAGGACGTCCATGATCAATTCTGAAGTGGTGACTTCATCCGGGCCGCAATCAGAGACAGAGTTGTGGATATGGTCTTTAGATAAATGTTCTACCGGCGCACTGAGCGCAATGGCTTTAACATAATAGCCAGACTTTGGCCTCACCTCAATCAGCCCCCAGTCCTCTAGTAAACCGTAGCTCATTAAAACAGTCGACACACTCACCGAGCGCTGTTTCGCTAATTCCCGAACAGAAGGAAGCTTATCCCCCCTAGCAAAAGTACTTTGCCGAATCTGCTCAGCAAGGTCATTTGCTAACAATTTATAAATAGGCTGTTTCATTGTTGTGCTCCCAGAACCATAACAGTTGTTCAAATATTATACTTAACAGTTCATTCATACTACATCTGTTATGGCTAATTTAGTTAAATTCTAAATCTGTTACGTATCAGACAACCTCCGTATAGTATTCATCTTCAAGCCCTATCATTATTAGTATTGCGAGGAAAGATACGATGAGACATGAAATACTCCCTTCGCCACAAGGTCTTCACAATTACTCAGGCTCATTAAAAGGCCTCACCAATCTATGTCTACGATTTGCCAAGCAATTACACTCGCTAGCATGGCGACTGGAGATACACCGACAACGTAAAAAGCTGCTTCAACTGAGTGATGCTCAATTAAGAGATATTGGCGTGTCCCGACAAGAAGCACAACTCGAAGCAAGTCAGCCTCTATGGAAGTAGAGGCTTAAGCCGTCAAATACCAGGAGGCAAATCACCCTGCTTTCTGTTATAAATAGGCTTCGTATCGGTATAAGAGCATTAAGCTGCCGTCTAATCGTGCAATGCTTATTAAAGATGGGTGAAAACAAAATACTCCATGTCTATCAAGAAAACTCCTTTTCTTACCTTGCTTCTGTCGCTCACATTGTTGATTAGCGTCTTATACGGGCATAAGCATGATGAACAACAGTGGCTATCTATAAACAAACATTACCAACAAGATTTATTAGCAATCGAAGCCCCCATTTTTTTTGATTACCTTGATCGTAGGCTAAACATAGAAGGCCTGGGTTCAGCCCAAAAGATTGATAGCTTAAAAGCTGATTTTGAAGATGGTGAGTCGCTTCCTACGATCAAAGCTATCTTGGAAGATTCAGCTTTTTCCTCCTATATCAAGCAGAATGGCAGCATGTTTCTTGAGAAAGCCATACTGGAAACATGGCATGAGGAGCGGCTTATAATTGAGCAAATGTATCGCGCCACCAGTACAAACTTACTTGGCCTTTCTGCTCAAGACTTCAGCATCAGACAGATCCTCACTCATGTTTTCGCACACCCCTCTCATCCATTGTTTATTTTAGTATTTCTATGTTTTTCAGTTTTATCCTTCTACTTTGAAAAGCGCTTTGGCGCCTTTAAGCTGTACTGCTATTTTCTGTTTTCGATGTTTATTTCTTCACTCACCTATCTATTATTCACAACCAAAAGCAATGCCGTCTTAGTTGGGCCTCTTGGTGCTATCTATGGCCTGGCAAGCCCGCTAGTGTTAGACAAACTAAAGAATTTCCAAGCCAAAAGAGAGTCCTTGCAACCCTCAAAATCGGCCTTATTCATGTTACTAATGCTTACTCTAAGCTTAATCACCTATACCGTTTTACATACGCTCGACCAACCTAGGCCTAGCATATATCTTCTTGCAAGCATGCTGCTTCCGGCACTCTCAACAGGCATTTTCATGAGCTTAAGCATGAAAGTTGCAGCGAAAGAAACCCCAAAAAACAAGCCAAGAATAACTGCCTCCGTTGATTGGGAGTACAGAGCAGAGCTTTCAAAAGCAATGGAATTCCTATCGCGCTTCGAGTTCAATACTGCACGCCAGTTATTGCGATCACTGGGTGCTAAATATCCCGAATCACGAGCAATATTGGAGCAGCGTTACAACTTGGCAAAATTGCATACTGAAGACTCGAGCTATTGGAAGCATGCACAGAACCTTATTGAACTGTGTGTCCGTAAATCAGACTACGAAAGAATGTGTCGATTATTTTCCGACATTCAAAAAAATGCTGCTAGTAAAAAAAGGGCTCAAGAATGCTTACAGCCCGAGCACTATCATAAGATGATGATGCTTTTTATTAAACATGGAGACCTGCCTAAAGCTGAGCAAGCCTTCTTGTTTCTCGAACTTGCTGGCAACCAACATATTACACAAGATGCTTGCCTCTTGCTTATTCAGGAGTTCAAAATAAGGCATACTGCTGCTAAACAACAGCAATATGAAATGCTACTCGAGCGACTCAAGGCTTAGTTATGAAAGCAAGCACTTTCGACCTAATCAGACATGGCGAACCCGTTGGTGGACAACTACTACGAGGTTCACAAGACGACCCCTTATCAGACTTGGGCTGGCAGCAAATGCACGACAGTGTAGGGGGTCATAAACCCTGGACCCGGATAGTGACTTCACCATTAAGTCGCTGTCAGGCCTTTGCCAATAAGCTAGGGGAAGACCTAAGCCTCTGCGTCGACATAAACCCGATGTTTCGTGAAATTTCCTTTGGTGAATGGGAAGGAAAGAGCGTCAAAGAACTGATGAAACACGACCCAAAGGCATTAAGAAACTACTGGGAAGACCCCGATAATCACGCTCCCCAAGGCTCCGAGCGAATGTCTGATTTCATTCAGCGTATTCATACAGCTTGGGAAGCCTTAGTGCTCGAATATCAAACTGAGCATACTTTACTTGTATGCCATGGGGGCGTTATCCGAGCTATATTAACCCACGTACTAGGTATGCCTAGTGACAGGCTTTGGAATATTGATGTACCTTATGCCAATGTAAGCCGACTCGCTTATCATCACTTTCCCGATGGCGGCCATACTGCTCAACTTAAATTTCACCAAGCACGCTTCTCTCAAGACTAAGCTCCACCTTTCTTCGTTCTGCACCTGAAGATGCACCTTTTTCGAGTATTTTTTGTACCAGTCATTTCCCTTGACGCACGTCAAGGCAGCTTACGCCTAGTGCGCATAAACTGATCCCCTAACAATGCAGGAGGAATGGATAGATGAAACCGCTTGAGGTGACCGAAGACTTGGCGCCCTTACTAAACAAATACGACGTTTACGGGCCAAGATACACATCTTATCCAACTGCACTTCAGTTCAATGATAACTTTACTGAAGCTGACTATCGTACTCATGCTCAGGCAAGTAACCAGTTGCCTGTTCCCAAGCCTCTTTCTGTTTATATCCACATTCCATTTTGTAAGTCACTTTGTTACTACTGTGGCTGCAACAAGATTGTGACGCACAAGCAGCAGCTAGCCACTGACTACCTCGATTATCTATATCGGGAAATCGAAATGCACGGCAAGTACTATGCTGACGACCGTTTACTGCAACAGATTCATTTTGGTGGTGGCACTCCCACATTTTTAAGCCCTCAGCAATTACGTGAAGTCATGGAAGTGCTGGCACAATCCTTCCACCTAGGTCTTCCTGACTCATTAGAAATTGGCATTGAAGTTGACCCACGTACAGTCACACCAGAAGAAATGACCGAATTAGTGACCATGGGCTTTAACAGAATCAGTATCGGCGTTCAGGACTTTGACCCTGAAGTGCAGAAAGCTATCAACCGTGAGCAAAGTAAAGAGCAGGTTGAAGCGGTTATCCAGTCAGCTCGCGATAACAAAGTTGATTCAGTATCTATTGATATTATTTACGGCCTGCCAAAACAGTCTCGCGCAAGTTTTTCGAATACGCTTGATGAAGTCATTCGTATTAAACCGGATCGAATCGCACTCTATAATTACGCACATATGCCTCAACGCATTCCGGCGCAAAGGCTGATTCACTCAGGCGACCTTCCAGGAACAGCAGAAAAACTTGAAATATTCACCGATAGTATCCAACGCTTAACTGAAGCGGGCTATATCTATATCGGTATGGATCACTTTGCACTACCTACTGACAGCTTGGCTAAAGCCCTTGATACAGGTGGTTTGCAGCGTAACTTCCAAGGCTATTCTACACATGCAGAATGCGATGTAATTGGTATTGGTGTCAGTGCTATCAGCCGGGTCAATGATGGCTATAGCCAGAATGTCACCGAAGTATCCAAGTACAAAACCGCCGTTGATAAAGGGCACTTACCTATCAAACGCGGCGTTAATCTCAATACCGATGACCGCATCCGTGCAGATCTAATCCAACAAATTATGTGTGACGGTGTCGTTGATTACAGTGACTTCGGTGACGGTCACGATATTTTTTTCCACCGTTATTTCAACAGTGAACTCAGTAGCTTGAATGACCTCGCAAGCGATGGTTTGATCGAATTAAATGACCAAGGATTCAAGGTGACACCCAAAGGAAGAATCTTTCTGCGGAACATCGCTATGACATTTGATGCATATTTTAATCAAACAACTCTACAGAATACTGAGCAACCAAGGTATAGTAAGACACTATAATTAAAATTTTATGGTGGTTTACGTATGCCGAGCTCAAATTCTGTGGCATCTCCGTCCTTTTTGAAGTGCGGACAGTGCTCTCTTGGAAAACTTTGCTTGCCAGTAGGGTTAGACTCAAATGACATGGTTTCGTTAGAAAACATTATTGAGCCTTCGTCCCCCTATAAAGAAAACGAGACCGTCTACCAGTCAGAACAACACTTTGAAAGGATCTACGCCGTTAAATCGGGCATGTTCAAAACCGTGGTTATTGATGCGAACGGTAATGAGCATATTGTCGGCTTCCACCTACCCGGTGAGCTTTTCGGCCTGGATGCGATCTACCCTCAGAAATATATTTCAACGGCTATTTCTCTTGGTACTTCCTCGGTTTGTGGTATTAACTACAACGATTTAGAAAGCCTTGCAGCGAAGCTTCCCTCTTTACAACGCCAGCTGTTTAGCTTAATGAGTAAGGAAGTGCATACTTCGCAATCAATGACCGTCGAGCATTCTGCTGACCAGAAACTAGCCGGTTTTATCCTCGCATTATCTTCACGCTACAAGCAGCGTGGTTATTCCGACACCCGCATTAACCTCATGATGCCGCGTCGCGATATTGCTAATCACTTAAATATGGCCGCCGAAACGGTTAGCCGTTTATTTAAGCGTTTTCAAAAAGAAGGCTTGCTAGAAATTAAGCGTACAGACTTACACATCATCGATATGAATGGCTTAAAAGAACTCGCAGGCTGCGCTTCGGCTTGTTAAACAAGGAGCGCGCGTGAGTAAACTTAAAGTCTTTTTGTTTGTCTTTGTCCTTTCTCTGGTTTCAGTCAATATCGCAAGCGACTACTATCGCGATGACCTTTATCGTTTAGCGATCGATTTTGAAGCCTCAAAAGCAAACCTTCTACCTAAAAAAATCTCGATTGAAGGCAAACCTTACGCTTATCTGGAAAACTCTCGCCAAGATAAGCTCGGCACAATCATCATGCTGCACGGCTTTAGCGCCAATAAAGAAAACTGGATACGTTTTTCTGAACCGCTAGCTGACAAGTATCACCTTATCGCTCTAGATTTAATGGGCCATGGTGATAGCACTATCGACATGAGTCAGTCTTACTCCATCGTCGAGCAAAGCGCATTCGTAAAACAGTTTGCAAGTGCCTTGAATCTCAAACGCTTCCATCTAGTCGGTAATTCTATGGGAGGCGCCATTTCATCACTTTACGCAGCAACCTACCCAGAGCAGGTTCTATCGATAACCCTAATTAGCCCTGCGGGTATCCATGATATTCCCTCAAAAATGGATGAGCTTTTATCTCAAGGTATCAACCCCCTAATCGCGTCAAACACTGATGAGTTCAACGAGCTTATGGACTTTGTAATGGAAGATAAGCCTTTCATACCCGACGTTATCACCAAGGTCGAAGCAGAAAAGTCCATTCGCCGCCTGGAAATCAATCAGAAAATATTCAAAGATATTCGTAGTGACTTGGGCAAGGGGCTGGAGCAAAAGTTCACCAGTATCATTGCGCCTACTCTAATTATTTGGGGTGAACAAGACAGGGCTATTAACGTAAAAAACATCGACAAATATACAAAATTAATCTCTGGTGCCCAACAGCTGGTACTCGAAGATATTGGCCACCTTGCCATGCTTGAGGCTCCAAGTGTTTCCGCAGAGGCAATGCTTGAGTTTTTACCCAAGCCTTCTTCTTAATACTACGTATAGAGTTAAAATGAACAGCACAATCAAGGAAAAAAAGGACTACCTGTTGCATTGGATGTATGACTTTATCGAAGATGATGAAGAGCCAGCATACTTGGCGCAGCATGTAGAGGAGTGCGACCAGCTAATTACAGCATTTATCCATGATGTGACTAGCAATCACCAAAACAATGATTTTTCTTGGGTTTCTACCCAAATTGAGTCTTTGGTGAAAAAACTAAATGACCTGAACTTCAAACTCGACCATCAGCTAATTGAGACCGACCAACGAGAAGATATTTGCGCCCTGATTAAACTAGTTGTACAAAGCGCTGGCCACGAGTATTCCGAAGATATCACTGAGCGATGGAGAACGTGGTAAATACCTCAGTACCACTATTGCAAACCCAAAACCCCTCTTTGTATATATTTTGATCTACATCAATTATCTTTACTATTAATCAACCCTTCCTTCCGCCATGTGATTCACATCAAAGCTTTCCCTAGTCTCTAGCTTCATGATGAGAAACTATAAGAACGACAAAAATCAGGTACATGCCGTAGAGTTTCAACTCTGTTACCTCTCTTTTCTTTCGTTTTCCGATTTTTGAATCTGAACTCACGATTAGGAGGCATACATGTCTAATGTAAACGTTGCTTTTGTCACGGGCGGAACCGGTGGAATAGGTACTGCGATCTGCCAAACACTACATGATGAAGGCTACACCGTTGTTGCTGCATCCAGCAGCCAAGAAAAAGCCGACAACTGGCAAGCGCAACTCAAAACACAAGGCTATGACATTAAAACCTGTGTACTGGAGGTTGCTGATTTTGACAGTTGTACCCGCAATATTCTTGATATTGAAGAAAGCATTGGCCCCATTGCAGTTTTGGTGAATACCGCTGGTATCACTCGCGATACCAGCTTAAAACGAATGTCACCACAAAAATGGCAAGAGGTCATTGATGTGAACCTGAGTGGAACCTTCAATACTTGTCGGAATGTCATCGAGTTCATGTTGAAACGCCAATACGGGCGAATTATTAATATCTCTTCTATCAACGGTGAAAAGGGCCAATTTGGTCAAGTGAATTACGCTGCCAGCAAAGCTGGCATTCATGGTATTACCATGTCACTAGCGCAAGAAGTAGCCAGCAAAGGCATTACTGTTAACACTATTTCCCCTGGTTATATAGCAACTGAAATGGTGATGGCGGTCGAAGAGAGTATAAGAAACCAAATTATCGCCCAAATTCCGGTCGGCAGGCTGGGTGATCCAAAAGAAATAGCGAGACTTGTTGCTTTCTTATCAGACAAACAGTCTGGTTTTATCACTGGATCAAATCTTTCCATTAACGGCGGTCAGCACATGCACCACTAGTAAATAACAAGGAGACATACATGAACGAATTTATCGATTCATTAAGCGAACAAGCGAAACGCTTTGTTGAGCCTGCAAAAGAAGTGAATAGATTGCTACTGAATAACGTAGGTGAGTTAGTTGATATTCAAGCGCAAGCCTTTGCAAACTACGCTGAAATGGGTATAGCCCAGGCAAAATCGGCATTAGAGATCAGAAATAGCGATTCACTGAACGCCTTTGTAGAGCAACAATCTGAATTTTCTGAGACTGTTCAAGCTCAGTTTAAGGGCGATGCAGAAAAGCTTACTGACTTGGCTAACCAAACCGCTGAGGGCTTAAAACAGGTGTTTTCTAAAGAGACTGTATAAGCCATTCAACCTCAGTATAGTAAGTTCAACTATCAGGGGCGACTAACGCGCCCCTTATTTTCTTCGCTATTTCTAATTCTAAAAAACATTCATCAAACTGCTATTTGTTCACGTTTGATAAAAAGACTACTATAAGCAGCTCAAAACAAAAGACCAGTGAAAAGGAAGCTAAGTGAACCAGCACATAGCCAAAATGCGACACATGCTTGAGAAGAAGTTCAAAGCAAACTTAGCGGAATGGGACCGTTTCCTAGATTTTTTCCATGTTCAAGAACTCGATGAAGGTGATCATTGGATTCGAGCAGGGGATGCCTGCGAAGAGTTTTTCTATATTTCTGACGGCATTCTCAGGCTCTACTATGTCGACCAAGAAGGCAACGAAGTAAACGAAGGCTTTTATGAAGAAGGTCAAATGCTGGGCCCCATATCAAGCTTCGTAAATGGCACACCCTGCCCCTATTATATTCAAGCACTCGAACCCGCCAGCCTTGTTGTCGCGAACTACCATCAATTTCATTCCTATGGTTATGATGATCCCGAGTTATTACGTTTCGAAATCACCTTTATGCATGAACTCTTCGTACGCAATGCTAAACGCGATGCCAAGCGGCTACTCAATAACGGTGAACAACGTTACAAGTGGTTTTGTAAAGAATACCCTCACTTCCTGGAGCGCATCCCCCAATACCATATCGCCTCGTTTCTCGGCATGACGCCCGTTAGCCTGTCCCGCCTTCGAAAAAAGTTTTCTCAATAGCCTCAGCTAGCCATCTATAAGGAACAAATACTTACCAAGTTTTGCTTGCTGCTCCCCACGCACTGGTCAATAATTAATCAAGACCTACCGCTACTGAGGAGTGTTCATATGCCTGTTAGCCAAATCGACACCCGACTTAATATATCGTCCGTACCTGAAAAAACTACTTCTAGTGACGCAAGGTCTTCACCGCAAAGTGATGGCACAGAGCAAATTGGTCAAGTAGAGGCCCTTCGCAAAGAATTCAATGCTGCCGTGTTGAATGCTAACTACGAAGTTAGCCTCAGCGTCAAGAACGAACCTCTGAGCCTGCTTTATCAGACCGCTATCGATGCGATCAATAAAGAGCTAGAAGGTGACTTTGGCGAAAACTCAATCCAGTCCGGTTATGAGCAAGGCCTGGACGTCTCACCCGAAGCGACAGCGGGCCGGATTGTTAATTTCTCGACTAGCCTGTTTCCACTTTATCAACAACAACACCCTGAATTGAACGAGAGTGAGCAAGTCGAAAAGTTTGTCGATATTATTAGCGGTGGTATTGATACCGGATTTTCTGAAGCACGCGAGATACTCGATGGATTAGGAGTGTTAGAAGGTGAGATTGCCGAGAATATCGATAAGACCTATGACTTGGTTCAGGAAGGCTTGCAAGCCTTCAAGAAGCAGTTTGAGGTGCAGGAATAGCTTAATTATTCTCCCACCAGCACGCGAATGGCACAAAAAAGCCGAACTAGGAAACTCTAGCTCGGCTCTGTTTGCTGCTTGTTTATCTAAAGACTTTAGATATCCAATGCCAAACGCGTACCCTGATTAATTGCACGTTTTGCATCAAGTTCTGCAGCCACATCAGCACCACCAATCAGGTGATATGGCTTATTCAAGCCCTCAACTAATTCACGCAGTGGCTCCTGGCCCGCGCACAAGATAACGTTATCCACATCAAGTACTTTCTTCTCACCTGCGACATCAATGTGAATACCTTGATCGTCCACTTTCTCGTAAGTACAGGCAGGTATCATGTTGACGCCTTTGTTATTTAGACCCGTGCGATGAATCCAGCCTGTTGTTTTTCCTAGCTTCGCGCCAACTTTAGACTTCTTACGCTGTAATAAGTAGATTTCTCTAGCAGAAGGGCTAACTTGCGCTTCAACGCCCTCAATGCCACCACGAGCCTCTAGCGACATATCAACACCCCATTCTTTCATAAAGGCTTCGATATTTTGGCTTGTTGCTTCACCTGAGTGGGCTAAGTATTCCGATACATCAAAACCGATACCACCTGCACCGATTACCGCTACTTTCTTACCCACTTCTTTCTTATCGCGAAGTACATCGATATAACTCAGTACTTTAGGGTGATCAATACCCTCTATTTCAGGTGTACGTGGGCTAATACCGGTAGCTAGAATAACTTCATCAAAATCGCCCTGATTTAAGTCCTCTGCTGTCAAACGCTGACCAAGCTGAAGGTTTACACCCGTCTTCTCGATCATCTTGCCAAAGTAACGGATCGTTTCGTAAAACTCTTCCTTGCCGGGTACTTGCTTAGCAATATTGAACTGCCCGCCAATTTCATTTGCTGAATCAAATAAAGTTACTGTATGTCCACGCTCAGCTGCCGACGTCGCAAATGCTAAACCAGCTGGGCCCGCGCCAATAACAGCCAACTTCTTAGCCGTTNCTACTGGAGATGAAGCAAACTCTGTTTCGTGACATGCCTTCGGATTCACCAAGCAGCTAGTTAGCTTGCCGCTAAATACGTGGTCAAGACAAGCCTGGTTACAACCGATACAAGTGTTGATCTCGTCGCTCTTGCCCTCAAAAGCTTTCTGAACAAAGTCAGGATCCGCAAGGAATGGGCGTGCCATCGACACCATATCGGCATCGCCACGCTCTAGAACTTCTTCAGCCACTTCCGGCGTATTAATACGGTTAGAAGTGATCAATGGAATATTAAGCTCTTTTTTGAACTTAGCGGTTACCCAAGTAAATGCTGCGCGCGGTACTTTTGTCGCAATTGTTGGGATACGTGCTTCATGCCAACCAATACCAGTGTTGATGATGGTTGCACCTGCTTTTTCAATCGCCTTACCTAGCTGTAGTACTTCTTCATAGCTGCTTCCACCCTCAACCAAGTCGAGCATAGACAAACGGTATATAATAATAAATTTTTCACCCACGGCTTCACGTGTACGACGCACGACTTCTACAGCCAAGCGCATACGGTTTTCGTATTCGCCACCCCATTGGTCATCACGCTTATTAGTACGCTTCGCTAAGAACTGGTTAATGAAATAACCTTCTGAGCCCATGATTTCAACGCCGTCATAACCACCTTTTTGAGCATTAACCGCTAACATTACGATATCACTGATCTGCTTTTCGATACCGGCTTCATCAAGTTCTTTTGGTGGAAAAGGGTTAATCGGTGCCTGAACAGCAGAAGGCGCAACCAAATTAGGGTTAAACGCATAGCGACCCGTATGTAGAATCTGCATACAGATCTTACCACCCGCTTCATGAACGGCATCAGTAATAGTTCGATGTGCTAGTGCGTCTTCTTCTGTCTTAATTGACTTGGTATGAGGATGCGTAGCACCTTCCTGGTTTGGACCAAAACCGCCCGTAACAATCAGGCCAACTCCACCGCGAGCGCGTTCTGCAAAGAAAGCAGCCATTCGTTCATGGCCATCTTTTTCTTCTTCCAAGCCTGTATGCATTGAACCCATCAAAACACGGTTTTTTAAAGTCGTGAAACCTAAGTCCAATGGCTTTAACATATTTGGATATAATTCTGCTGACATCTCTCTCTCCGCTGACGCTTTTAATTTTTTCTTAGGTTCATTCCACCCTCATCATTCCCACATACAAGGTGAATTGCCCTGCAAAATAGGGCCACCTGGTTGGAGCGGGAATCCATTTGTCTGAATGACCTAGCTTATATTCATCCTATGCAAATCTTTTCATAACGTCCTTATCATTTGTTAATGTGCTAAATTTTTTCTATCGCAATAATCTTTAGTACAAGTACGGCACACTGATAGACGTATTGATAAGAACATTAATAGAGGAGCATAGCACCGTGTCGAAATATTGCGCGCCAATCACTGATATGATATTCCATATAAAGGGCAATTCTGCTATCGACAATGACGATGCGGGCTTAATTCTCGACCAGGCTGCAGAGTTTTCAGAGCAAGTCTGGGGCAGCGTCAATCAACATGGAGACCAAAATGGCTGTCGTTACAAGGATGGTAAAGTACTACTAGACCCTAAGATTCGCGACGCATTTAAAGCTTTTTCTGAAGCAGGGTGGATGGGAATCTCGATGCCAGAGGAGTGGGGTGGGCAAGCGCTACCTGAAGCACTTAGCTCAAAGGTATCGGAAATGTTGACCAGTACCAACCAATCTTTATGCATGTTCACAGCGCTCACCAGCTCTGCATGTAAAGCTCTGATTTCATTCGGTAATGATGAATTAAAACAAACCTACCTTCACAACATGGTATCAGGTAATTGGACGGGCACCATGTGCTTAACTGAATCTCATTGCGGTTCCGACCTAGGTGAAATTAAAAGTAGCGCAAAGATTAATGCTGACAACAGTTACGCGATATCAGGTACCAAAATCTTTATCTCTACAGGTGATCATGACGCTAGTGACAATATTATTCATTTAGTACTCGCTCGTATTAAGGGTGCACCTGAAGGTATTAAAGGCCTATCTTTATTTTTGGTGCCAAAAATTTTTCCAGACAATAATGAATATAACTCCCTTAGTTGTATTGGTATTGAAGAAAAAATGGGGATACACAGCAACCCTACCTGCACGATGGCCTTTGAAGAAGCAAAAGGCTTCCTGGTTGGCGAAGAGAATGGCGGTATTAAAGCCATGTTCAAAATGATGAATGAGATGCGTCTGGGAACCTCCTTACAAGGCGTGGGTATGAGTGAACAGTCTTTTCAGGCCTCGTATCAATATGCTGTCGAACGTGTTCAGGGCCAGTCCCTGGATAAAAAATTGCGCGGACAAACCACTGGTTTGATAGGTCACGCTGACGTGCGCAGGATGCTCCTCACTCAAAAAGCGTTTGCTGAGGGGGGTCGAGCATTTTGCCACTATTGTGCAGAGCTGCTTGATAGGGAAAAAGCCGGAAACGATGCCGAGGCCGCAAAACTACTAGGTTTACTTACGCCTATCGCCAAGGCATTTCTCACCGAAACCGGTCAAGAGTCTGCTTCTTTAGCTGTCCAGGTTTATGGCGGCCATGGTTATATTACCGAAACTGGCGTCGAGCAAATCTACCGTGATGGACGGATTTCTACGCTTTATGAGGGAACAACGGGGATTCAGTCTCTCGACTTGCTAGGAAGAAAGGTATTGGGCGACCAAGGCCAGGCACTGATGTTATTTACAAAACAGCTTCATGTGCTCTCCAAATCGATACTTAAACAAGACAGCGATACCGAGCTAATCCAGCTTGCTGAGCAAGTAAAAACTCTCAGTAAAGAATGGCCACAAATGATTCAAAACGTCGGTATGAAAGCTCTCCAAGATCACGGCGAAGTCGGCGCTGCTGCCTATGACTTTCTGATGTATTCAGGTTATGTAACCTTGGCTTATTTCTGGCTGGAAATGGCAGCTAAAGCCGAAGCCAAGCTTCAAGATAACGATACCACGACATTCTCAGAAAGCTTTTTGAAAGGCAAGATAAAGACCGCCAAGTTCTACTTTGCGCGTATCTTACCGCGGATTCAAGCACACCAGGCGGCGCTGCAATCCGGGGCTGAGAGTTTGTCATTACATGAAGAAGATGAGTGGTACTTTTAAGAACTTCAACGGGATTATTTTTTGTAGGCAGAGGGTTCCACCACTCTCTAAGAATCTGCCTATGGGAGCTGTTTCGAGCATCGCACTCATTTAGATACAAAAAAACCCGGAGCTTTTCAGCGCCGGGTTTTTAGTCTTAAGGAAGCTAATTTAAGCTTGCTTAGGACCTGCATCAACGATCGCATCAGATACGTCAAACTTCTTGAAGTTTTCAACAAACTGAGAGATCAAATCAGCTGCTTTTGCATCGTACGCTGCTGGATCTTCCCAAGTATTACGTGGGTTAAGCAACTTAGCATCAACACCTTCCAATGAAGTTGGAACGTCTAGATTCAAGGCTTCCAAGTGCTCTGTTTCAGCATCAGCCAAAGCGCCGCTCTGGATTGCGCTGATGATTGCACGAGTCACCGGAATGCTGAAACGTTGGCCTGTGCCGTAAGCACCGCCTGTCCAGCCCGTGTTAACCAAGTAAACCTTAGAACCGAACTCTTCCATACGCTTCATTAACAATTCAGCGTAAACGCCTGCTGGGCGTGGGAAGAAAGGTGCACCGAAACAGGTAGAGAACGTAGACTTCAACTTAGAGTCTGAACCCATCTCTGTAGAACCAACCAATGCCGTGTAACCACTTAAGAAGTGGTAAGCCGCACCTTCTTTAGACAACAATGATACTGGAGGTAGTACACCCGTCATATCACAAGTCAAAAATACGATAGCGTTTGGCTCGCCTGCTAAGTTTTCAGCAACACGTTTTTCAACGTGCTCTAGCGGGTAGGCACAACGACCGTTTTCAGTAATGCTTGTATCTGTGTAATCTGGTAGACGCTTATCATCAGAAAGCGCTACGTTTTCTACGATTGCACCGAACTTGATCGCATCCCAAATGATTGGCTCATTCTTTTGAGATAGATCAATAGTCTTCGCATAGCAGCCGCCTTCAATATTGAAGACAACGCCTTTGCCCCAACCGTGCTCGTCATCACCAATAAGGTAACGCGCAGGGTCAGCAGACAAGGTAGTTTTACCTGTACCTGACAAACCGAAGAACAATGTTGTTTCGCCGTCATCACCAACGTTTGCAGAACAATGCATTGGTAATACGTCTTTCTCTGGCAACAAGAAGTTCTGAACAGAGAACATTGCTTTCTTCATTTCACCCGCATAACGCATACCTGCAAGCAAAACGCGACGCTTGGCGAAGTTGATGATTACTGTACCGTCACTATTAGTACCGTCACGCTCAGGTACACACTCAAAGCTTGCAACGTTTAGGATTTCCCATTCTTGCTTATCGGCCTGGTTATATTGCTCAGGGCGGATAAACAGATTGCGACCAAACAGGTTCTGCCAAGCAGTTTCTGTTGCAACCTTAACAGGTAGATAGTGATCAGCATCTGCACCCACGTGAAGGTGAGAAAGATAGCTATCTCGCTCAGCCAAATACGCCTCGACTCGTTCCCACAAAGCATCGAACTTTTCAGGGTCGAATGGTCGGTTAATTGGACCCCAGCCGATTGCATCCGAAGTACTCGGCTCATCAACAATATAGCGGTCCATAGGAGAGCGTCCTGTTCTTTTGCCGGTGGTAACGACTAAAGAACCATTAGCAGCCAAGCTGCCTTCTTTGCGCTCAAGTGCGTGCTCTACCAATACGGCTGAGCTTAGATCAACATAAGTGTTACTCACTTCGACCTCACTTGGGTTAAGTTTGACTACGTTTTAGCTTTTTCTAAAACAGAGCCTGGAAAAATTTGGGGCGCCATTATGCCAAATTGTTGTACAAAAAACGACTAAATTTAGAAGCAAGTCATTTTTGTTCACTTTAAAACATACAAAGGCGATAGATTTTCAGATTAGAACTTGCATAAGGCTTATATGTAATATTTTCACCTTATTCAAACAAATAAGCCTAATGGGGCTCGCCTAGATCGAATAAATTTTGTACATCTGTCCGATCAAAAGTGTAACGTGCAGCACAAAATTGACAATCTACTGTAATCTCGGCTTCATGCTCCAGTATATCCAGCGCTTCTTCTTTTCCTAAGCTTTGAATTGATGCCGCCGTGCGCTCTTTGGAACACGAACATTTAAACTGTACTGGCTCAGATTGATAAGTAATCACTTTTTCTTCGTGGAATAGTCGCACCAGCAAGGTTTCATTATCTGTGCTCACGAGTTCTTCTGAGGACAATGTCTTAGCCAGTTGGGTCACCCTGTCCCATGCATCCTGATCTTCAATTTCTCTATAGCCTGGTAGTTTTTGTAACATTAAGCCATAGCAACCTAGCTCATCAGCACCTAGTACCATATAGGTATCGAGCTGTTCAGACATTTCAAAGTACTGCTCTAAACACTCAGACAGTGTTTCACGCTCTAAGGGGACGATCCCCTGATAGCGGTTTCCTCGATCAGGGTCGATGGTAATCACTAACTGCGCATTGCCTAAATAATCTTTTAACGGCAGACCTTCTTCAATGTCACCTTGCCAATGCGCAACCCCTTTAAAGGTCTTCAGGTTCGTCGTTTCTGCCATCAACAAACTTAGCGCCCCTTCACCTCGCGCATGAATAGACAGACGACCATCAAACTTCAAGGTTCCGGTTAGCAGAACTGAGGCTGCGATCGTTTCACCCAGGAGCGCTTTAACTTCTGAAGGGTAAGACATGTTTTTGCTCGCCTGCTGGAAGCTCTCTCCTAAGCGTACCCACTCACCTCGAATTTGCAGCTCTTCAAAAAGGAACTTCTGGAAAGTATCTTGATCAATCATGTATATATCCTGTTACTTCGAGTCTTATCACATTAAAGATAGAGCTCATTCAGATTCTGAATTTATATTCTTAAAACGGTGAATGCGTCGGCGGTCGCGTTTATTTGGCCTTTTAAAAGGTGCGGGTAGGCCTGCCATTGCTTGCTTTCGTTCCGCCAGCGCCTCCTCTCTTTTTACAATACTTTCTTCTGTCTCACGATAGAGTTCTTGAGCCAAGCTCGCATTTTTTCTGCGATCACTTAAACCTTCAACAATAACGACCTTATCAAACCAACCCTGGCGAATGGTTAGTTCTGCACCGATATCAACTGTCTTACCAGGTTTACAGCGTTGTTGATTATAATGCACCTTACCACCATCAATTGCCTCTTTCGCCAAGCTTCTGGTCTTGAAGAAGCGAGCAGCCCAAAGCCACTTATCAATTCTTACTTTTGCGTCTGTACTCATTTACAACAAGTCTCTAAAGTCACGAACTAAGGGAAAATCTCCTTGCTCTCTGTCAGGCTTCTGGCTATCAGGCTGGGCAATTGAATATAAGTGCTTAATACCAAATTCTTTTGCAGCGGCAAGTACCGCCTCATTATCATCAAAGAAAGCTGTTTTTTCTTTATCAAAGGGCCTTGCCTTATGAAGTCGCTGCCAGAAGTCAGACTGTTCTTTAGCCAAGCCATAATCGTGAGAACAAATGATCTCGTCAAAGAAGTCAGCCAAGTCGGTTTGCTCAAGCTTGACACTAATACTACCTTGATGGGCATTGGTAAGGATGGCCATCTCTACAGGCATATTTTTGACGGCTCCCAGGAATTCCTTAACATGAGGTCGATACGCAATTTTATTACTTACTTCTTTCTTTAGTTCCACAATATCGACGTTGAGCGCATCAGACCAGAAATCGAGACAGTACCAATTTAGGGAACCATGATGTGCTTCGTACATAGCATGAAGCGACTTCACTGCATCGTCATGACTAAGGCTCTTCAGCTCCGTATAACGCTTTGGCAAATATTCTAGCCAAAAGTAGTTATCGAAATGGAGGTCTAGTAGCGTACCGTCCATATCGAAGAAAACTGTTTCTATCTGATTCCAGTCGATCATGAAACTCTCTATACTGTCGTAAAACGGCTATTCTAGCGCTCGGAATCTGTTCACACAAACACTCCTCTAAGAGTTATTAGCCGAAGCCAACTATTTCAACACACTTTATATTGGATATTACAAACCCTCATGAATGAGCTAGTACAACTTTTACCAGATTTAAAGAAAATCGTTATCGATGCGGGCGAGGCTATTCTCGAAGTTTATAACTCCGATTCGCCAATCGAAGTTGAGAACAAGGCCGATGACTCTCCGGTTACCAAAGCTGACCACGCCGCTCATATCGTGATAGACCAAGGCTTAACAAGCTTAGCTCTAAACTACCCTGTTCTTTCTGAAGAAGGTGGTATGCCTGAGTTTTCTGAGCGCTCTTCATGGCAGCGTTATTGGCTGGTTGACCCTTTAGACGGTACTAAAGAATTTATTAATAAAAATGGCGAGTTTACCGTCAATATTGCTTTGATCGAAGACGGTGAAGCTATTCTGGGGCTTGTCTACGTTCCTGTTACACAAACACTGTATTACGGATTAAAAGGGCAAGGAGCCTGGAAAGAAGAAAAAGGTGCTAAGACTGAGCTTAAGGTGAGCGCAGTCAATACTCAGGACACACTGGCTGTTGTTGGTAGCAGGCGCCACGGAGCTGAAGCCTTGGATGAACTTCTTAAGCATGTCGCTGAGGTATTTGACGATATTAATTTAGTCAGCATGGGTAGTTCACTGAAAATCTGTGCCATTGCGGAAGGAACGGCTCATTGGTATCCGCGCTTAGCGCTCACAAGCGAGTGGGATACCGCGGCTGCACACGCCGTACTCAATGCTGCGGGTGGTGAAATCCTCGATATCGATCTGAAACCTCTCACTTACAACCAGAAAGAAGATATTTTAAATCCATTCTTTCACGCCTTAGGCGATCAGAGCTTTGACTGGAAAGCGCTTATTCAAAAGGCATCAAACTAAACTAGTTTGAATAGAAATAAAAAAGGCTGGTATCACACCAGCCTTTTTTATTTGAAAGAAGAAGTGAAGCTTATTCTTCTTCCTGGGAAACTATCGCGCTGACTTTACGACCGGTCATTGTACAACCTAAGCAGCGGATAAACGCTGTATTAAAAGGCCCAGCCACCAGTTCATCGAAGGACTCCTCAACATTACCACCTAAGGCAGAAAATGGTGAAGAAACGATAAAGATTGCTGCACCTAAGATAGTTGTCGCAATCATTACGGGTCTTACAAACAAGGCGTCGCCGGTCATCGCAACGGCTGAAGGCGTTTCTTCAATCGTGTTTGACCAGCCCGTCGCGGGTAGCGCCAACACAAGGCTGAACATAATAACTTTTAGGGCTTTGGTAAATTGGCTGTACATGAACTTGTCTCCTTGGGTGCCTTTCACATAGTGTTCAGTATCTGGTGTTTGCTTGAATAGCCTAAGCTTACTGAACAAATGCCTGAAATCTGTCGTTGATTTCAGTATAGACACAATATCTCCACTGTCGAATCGGGCGAATAGATTATTTTTGACACTGTGAACAGTACACCGTTGCACGATTACCTTGCCTGATTTCCTTTAGCGCTTGTCCACACTCGACACAGGCTTCACCCCCTCGGCCATACACATTCAGCTCTTGCTTAAAGTATCCTGGCTTTCCATCACTTCCCACAAAGTCTTTTAGAGTTGTACCTCCTTGTTTGATGGATTTACGCAAGACCTCTTTGATGGTATCTGCAAGCAAGTTATAGCGCTTTAAAGAGATTTGAGAGGCTGATCGAATAGGAGAGATGCCCGCTTTGAACAAAGCTTCGTTTGCATAAATATTGCCAACACCAACAACAAGCTTACTATTCATCAGGAACTGTTTAACCGCTTGTTTTCTCTTTTTGGCAGCTTGATGAAGATACGCTCCGTCGAACTCCTCATTTAGAGGTTCAAGCCCCAAAGAAGCAATTAAAGGATGCGCTTGCCAATTGGAAGACCATAATATGCTGCCAAACCTTCGCGGATCGTTAAAGCGCAGTATTTTTCCACAGGAAAGGTGGAATTCAACATGATCATGTTTTATCCGTGGCGTCCTCTCGTCGACTATACGCAAACTCCCAGACATACCTAAATGCAGCAGTATACTTCCGTCAGGGACACAGATGATTATATACTTACCTCGCCTGAGAACA
>NZ_LWFE01001068.1:0-8683 GCF_001635675.1 Oleiphilus sp. HI0061
ACCTACAAGGGTGATTACAGGAGCGATGCCGTCCGTTACGTTTACTGTTCGAGTAACTGTAGCCGCGGCATTACCGGCAGCGTCACTAACATTGTAACTTAATACATAACTTCCAATCGTGTTGATATCGAAAGAGCCTGTCCTTGCTATGTTGCCGTAAATGTCTCCATCAGCGCTGTCTAGAGGCGTTTCGCCGGCATCATTATAAGCAGTACCTTGAACGTGGTTGGTCGGGTCGGAGCCAGTAAGTGTAATCACTGGAATCGTTGTATCCTGAACAGTGATTGTGCGACTAAGCTTTAGAGCAGCATTACCGGCAGTATCACTGACGTCGTATCTTATCGTGTATATGCCTGCAATATTTGCATCGATGGTATCACCGCTTATGACGATGCTGGAAGTTAGGTTGCCATCCACGTTGTCGTTGGCTGTTGCACCAGCGTCGGTATAGCTCGTTCCTTGTTCAACTGTTTCAGCTGCATTGCCTGTTAGCGTAATGACTGGAATAGTTGTATCGGCAATGATGACTGTTCTAGTAACGGTCGTTGCAGCATTCCCCGCGGCATCATTGACGTCATAGCTGAGCACGTAGGTTCCGGGAGTATTAACATCAACAGCTCCACTAAGTACGATATTGGTGGTGACATCACCGTCAAGGTTATCGTCAGCTGTTGCGCCTGCATCTGTGTAAGAGGTGCTCTGTTCATGATTGACAATCGTGTTGCCCAGAAGAGTGATTGTTGGTGCGATGCCGTCTGTTACATTCACTGTGCGTGAGACTGTTGTTGCAGCGTTACCCGCAGCATCACTTACGTCATAAGAAATTAGGTAAGTGCCAATTATATTGGTATCTACATCGCCTGTTCGCGTGATACTGGCAGTAATGTCGCCATCAGCACTGTCAGAGGCTGTTGCACCGGCATCGGTATAAGGTGTGAGCTGAACATGATTAAGCGGGCTGGAGCCCAGTAGGGTAATCAGTGGTGCAGTACTGTCTTCGACTGTGACGGTTCGTGTTACTTGTACAGCATTATTGCCCGCAGTGTCACTGACATCATAGCGAGTGGTGTAAATCCCAGCTGTATTAATATCAACCGTATCGCCGGATACGATGATGTTGCTGCTTAGGTTGCCATCGACATTGTCGCTTGCCGTCGCGCCTGCGTCGGTATAGCTGGTAGCTTGTTCAACGGTTTCGTTAGAATTACCGTTGATTGTAATGACTGGAACTGTTGTATCGGCGATAACAACGCTTCTATTAACTGTAGCAGCGGCATTACCAGCGGCATCATTGACATCATAGCTGAGTATGTAGGTGTCTGGCGCATTTACATCGACAGTTCCGCTAACAACGATGTTTGCAGAAATATCCCCGTCAAAATTATCGTTAGCGCTCGCTCCTGCATCGGTATAGCTTGTTCCTTGTTCATGATTTTCAATTGCATTTCCAAGTAAGGCTATTGTTGGTGCAATTGTATCGCCAACATTTACAGTTCTTGTTGCGGTGGTCGCGGGGTTTCCTGCTGCATCTGTTACGTCATAACTGATGATATACGAGCCTTCAACATTAACATCTACACTGCCCGTGACAACAATACTAGCGCTCATATCGCCATCGATAAGGTCGGAGGCAGTAGCGCCTGCATCTGTATAGGTGCTGCCTTGTTCATGGTTGACGGCTGAACTGCCGATAATGGTAATAGCAGGGGCTGTCGTGTCGGCCACGATAACGGTTCTTGTAATTGATGTGGCTGCGTTACCGGCTGTATCGCTAACATTATAAGTAAGAATATAGGAGCCGGCAGTATTTGCATCAACGGAGCCCGTGACAAGGATATTTGCAGTTAAGTCTCCGTCAACGGTATCACTGGCGGATGCGCCTGCATCGGTATAGCTTGTTCCTTGCTCATGATTAGTTGGAGTACTTCCGCTTAAGGTCAATACCGGTAGCGTTGTATCAACAACTGTAATAGTACGTGTTAGTGTTGTTGCGTTATTTCCTGCGCTGTCGCTAACGTTGTAATTGAGAGTGTATGTGCCAGCGGCATTTGCATCGACAAAACCGGATACAGTGATGCTGGCGGTGATATCACCGTCAGTATTGTCTGTAGCACTGGCGCCACGGTCGCTATAAGCAGTTCCTTGTTCATGGTTGATGCTTGCCGAGCCAAGTAATGTGATAACCGGTGCGGTAGTATCGGTGACGATTACTGTTCGCGTAAGCTGTACGGCATTGTTCCCAGCTGCATCACTTACGTCATAGCTAATTACATATGTTCCAGTCGCAAGAGGGTTGACTGTTCCGCTTGAAATAATACTGGAGCTCAGGTCGCCATCAATATTATCTGTCGCACTTGAGCCTGCATCGGTATAGCTTGAGCCAAGTTCAATATTTACGGTTGTGTTGCCAATTAGAGTTATCATTGGTGCAGTAAAGTCGCCGACATTAACTGTTCGGACTTGTTGTGCGGCAGGGTTTCCACCAGAGTCTGTCACATCGTAAGTGACCGTGTATGTGCCTGCGACATTTTCATTCACGTTGTTAATGGTGACAATTGCTGCGCTAAGCGTAGCGTCATCATCGACTACGTCTGATGCAGTCGCACCCTGGTCGGTGTAAATTGTATTTAGCTCATGATTAAGTGGGTTGGCACCAGACATGGTGATGGTTGGTGCGCCAGTATTGGCAACGTTTACAGTTCTATTAACCGTGGTTGCGGCATTGCCTGCTGCATCAGAAGCGTTATATGACAAGATATAAGCGCCGACAGTGTTGGCATCTACTGAGCCTGTAACTCCAATATTTGCTGAAATATCACCATCAATATTATCTGAGGCGATAGCGCCTGGATCGAGGAATATGGTGCCTACTTCATGATTGAGCGGGTCTGTGCCGACTAAGCTGATTACCGGCGCAGTCATGTCACTAACAATAACAGTTCGCGAGACTTGCGTCGAAGCGTTGCCTGAGGCGTCACTAACGTTGTAAGTAAGGGTATAGCTTCCACTTACGCTGGTATTAACTGCACCACCAAGCACAATGTTGGAGCTTAAGTCACCATCAATGGCATCTGATGCCGTAGCACCCGCATCCGTGTATGTCGCGCCTTGCTCTACATTAACTGTAGCGCTGCCAAGTAGAGTAATCACGGGGCCGGTTCTATCGGCAACGATTACGTCTCTGGTAACCGTGGGTGCAGCATTGCTTTGTAGGTCGGTAACGTTGTAAGACAGGGTGTAGGTACCCGCGATATTCGCATCGACTGTCCCACTAACGATGATGGATGCACTTAAGTTACCATCTACAGCATCCGTAGCGGTAGCGCCAGCATCTGTGTAGGTGGTTTGTAGTTCATGCAGGGTAGGGTTGTCGCCATTTAGTGTTATGGTTGGTGCGCCAGTATCCACAACATTCACTGTTCGTGTAGTGGTTGCTGCAGCATTTCCTGATGAATCGGATACATTGTAGGTAAGCGTATACGTGCCTTGTGTATTGGCATCGACTGTTCCTGTGACGCCAATACTTAGACTGATATCTCCATCAATATTATCGCTAGCGCTAGCGCCAGGATCGACGAAGATTGTTCCTACTTCGTGATCTAAGGGGTTGGCTCCAGCAAGGGTGATAAGTGGGGCTGTTGTATCGCTTACGATTACAGTTCTACTCGCCTGAATAGCGGGGTTTCCAGCGGCATCGCTAACATTATAGTGAATGGTGTAGTTACCAGCGGTATTTGTATCAACTGCGCCAGTGGTAATGATATTTACGCTAATATCGCCATCTATGATGTCTGTTGCGGTCGCTCCGGCATCGCTATAAACCGTTCCTTGTTCAGCGTTAACGGTGCTGCCTCCAGTAATCGTTATTACTGGAGCTGTTCTATCAGCAACGATTACATCTCTGGTTACCGTTGTTGCAGCATTACTTTGGGAATCATTTGCATCATAGCTAAGTGTGTAAGTTCCGGCGATATCCGGATCGACTGACCCAGTCACTGTGATTGAAGCGCTTAGGTCGCCGTCTGCTGCATCTGAAGCGGTCGCACCAGCATCTGTGTATGGCGTCTGTAGTTCGTGTAGCACTGGATTGTCACCAATAAGTGCAATAGAGGGTACTCCAGTATCCACGACGTTTGCAGTTCGAACTACGGTTGCTGCTGCGTTACCAGATGAGTCAGAAACATTATAGGTAAGGGTGTATGCACCTTGCGTATTGGCATCAACAGTTCCGGTAACGCCAATTGCTGTACTGATATCTCCGTCAGTGTTGTCACTGGCTGTTGCGCCTGGGTCGACGAAGATTGTGCCGACTTCGTGATCCAGCGGGTTCGTTGAGTTAAGGGTGATTACCGGAATAGTTGTGTCACTGACAATAACGGTTCTGGTGAGTTGTGTTGCCGCGTTTCCAGTAGCGTCACTTACATTGTAATTGATGCTATACGTACCGGCAGTATTAACGTCAACAGTACCGCTTGTGACGATGTTTGCACTGATATCACCGTCAATTACATCACTAGCAGTTGCGCCAGCGTCTGTATATAAAGTGCCTTGCTCATGATTAACTGTAGTACTACCGGTAATAGTGATGAGTGGAGCGCTTCGGTCTGCAACGATAATGTCTCGTGTTACGGTTGTCGCAGCATTGCTTTGTGAATCCGTCACATCATAACTGAGTGTATAAGTTCCAGCGGTATTTGAGTCGACTGAGCCTGTGATGACAATACTAGATGAAAGGTCTCCGTCTGCGGCATCTATTGCAGTGGCACCAGGGTCGGTAGAGGTAGTTTGCAGCTCGTGTAAAATGGGGTTGTCGCCAAGTAGCGTGATGGCCGGCACTCCGGTATCGACAACATTAATTGTACGAACTACCGTCGTTGCAGCGTTTCCTGCCGAGTCGCTGACATTATAGGAAAGTGTATAAGTGCCAATTGTGTTTGGGTCAACCGAGCCAGATACGCCAATATCGGCACTAACATCGCCGTCTATAATATCGGATGCTGTTGCACCAGGGTCAACGAATATGGTGCCTACTTCATGATCCAAAGGGTTTGCGCTAAGTAAGCTTATTACCGGTGCTGTGCGGTCAGCAACGTCAACAACTCTGCTGATTGGTGCGCCTGCATTGCCCGCGGCATCACTTACGTTATAAGTGATGATATATACACCGGCGGTATCACTATCTACTGTATCTCCGCCGACTACAATACTCGTAGTGATGTCTCCATCGGTATTGTCATTTGCGCTTGCGCCAGCATCTGTATAGGGGGTTCGTAATTCATGCAGAACTGTTGAGTCGCCAGACAAAATGAGAGTTGGAGGTGTTGTGTCGTTTACGTTTACTGTTCTTATTTCGGTAGGTGCAGCGTTGCCAACTGAGTCCGAAACATCGTATGTGACATTGCATGTGCCTGTTAGGTTCGGGTTGACGGTATCTCCAGCTACGGCAATGCTGCTGCTTAAGTCTCCGTCGATTGCATCTGATGCAGTAGCGCCTGGATCGGTGTAGGCATTTCCAAGCTCGTGATCAAGAGGGTTGCTTCCAAGAAGGGTGATCGTTGGCGCGCCGGTATCGGCAACGATTACGTCGCGAGATATTGTTGTCGCTATATTTCCTGCTGCATCGCTTAGGTCATAAGAAAGTGTGTAAGTACCAGCAATGCTTGAATCAACAGAACCGCTGACGACAATGGAGCTGCTTAAGTCTTCGCCTGGAACATCTGATGCAGTAGCGCCAGGGTCGGTGAACCGGGTGTTTAATTCTTGATTATACGGGCTGGCGCCTATTAGCGTAATAATCGGTGCAGTGGTATCGACAACATTAATTGTGCGAGAAACGACTACTGCTGCATTGCCTGATGAGTCTGACACGTCGTAGTTTAGGACATAGCTTCCAACCGTATCGTTCGTGACGCTTCCTGAGATAATGATATTAGCCGTAATATCACCATCAACATTATCGGTGGCTGTGGCTCCTTCTTCTATATAAGTGTCGCCTTTTTCCAGAGTGATACTCGAAGCTCCGCTTAGTGTAATGCTAGGGATAGTTGTGTCTTGGACGATTACATTACGAGTGACAGTCGTTGCGATGTTTCCAACGGCATCCGAAACGTCGTAGGACAGGGTGTAAGTTCCAGCAGTGTTTGCATCAACGGTTCCGGAAATAGTAATGTTTGCGCTGATATCTCCATCACGATTATCGATTGCTGTTGCGCCGGGTTCTATATAGCTGGTCAGTTGTTCAACGTATGTCGGATCGTCGCCAGTAAGAGTAATAACGGGAGCGATGATATCCTCTTCTAGAACGTAGACCATTCTAGATACCGTATCAGCGTTGTTACCTGCGCTATCAACGACATCATATTCAACTAGTATTCCCGTAGGGTTTGGTACGGATGTATCGATAATAGTGGGAGTATCGATAACGTTCGGCCTAGTAACGACCTCAGATGTCAAATCCAAGTCTTCTGTATCATAAGCGGAGTAGCCGGGCTCGGAATATTCGTCGCCAACAATAAGTGTGACGTCAGTTGAGCCCGCTGATGTTTCGGCAAGAGTAATGATAGGTTTTTCATCAACGCCAGCTTCACTGGCTTTTAGTTGGATTGGTGTGCCAGCGGTGAAGTCAGTGAACTGGAAGCAGTCATCAATATCAGTGCTAGTTGATTGGTCAGATAAAGCTGTTTGGCTAAGTAATATATCAGCATTGACTGCTACACCGTTCTTTTCAAAGCAGCCGGTAATGCCAAACGGGATAACCCCTGTTTCGATAGCGTAAATCGTAGCGGTGGTTTGGTCTGTGTGCCAAAGATATTCGCCGTTCCAACTTAATCCTTTAGGGTCAGCTCCTGGTGTGTCAAAGAAGTCAACAACGCTACCGTCGCTTGGGTCAATGCGGTAAACCTTGAGTTCTTCTTGGTCAGCTACCCATAAGTCTCTACCGTCCCAGGTAATACCAAAAGGGCGAGCATTAGTGACTGAGGGGTTAGATTGGTATGAAGGTAAAGAGGAGGGGCCTGGTAAAGACAAAAGAAGCGCACCATCTTCAGGGCGTACTTTATTGATAGTGTTAGTTTGCCAGTCTACGACCCAAAAGCTATGACCGTCGTATGTCATGTCGGTGGGTGATGGGAATGCCAGTGACGCGAGTGCATTCTCCGATTCGAGGTTATCACCATCTACCGGGTCTACTTTTATGATGTCGTCAGTTATAGGGCTGGCATTTCATAAATAGTTTTCAGCAAAAGTGAGACCGCCGCCGCCACAGTATTGGCCTGCAGGCGTTGCGCCACAAGTAGGGATGGGGTTGCCATCGCTATTTATTGGTGGGTTATCGGTGTCTGCAAGAGGAAGGTTTAAATCACTGTCGCCTGCAGAGAACAATAGTACGTCGTCACCTACGTCACTTGTGCCCATGTCATCATATATATCTTCAGGATATACCCGGTATATTCTATCGGTGCCAAAATCGACTACCCTAAGATAGCCATCATGCATGGTAATGCCTTGAGGGGATGTAGGTGTTCGACCATCACCGCTTACATTATTAATAGTCAGTGTTGTTAGGATATTACCTGCATCGCCGGGCGCAGCAGATAAAAACTGAGCGTAGAGAAGAACAATAAATGATAGGGAGGTAATACTCAGTTTTCTTATTGGCATCTGATTATCCATGGCTCTTTATGTTCAAAGACATTAAGTAATAAACGATCGGTGTTAGCTTGTTGCACGGTCTGGCTTTTATGAAGCGACTTTATAGAAATGAATATTGAGGGGCTTGTTAGCGCAAAATTGTAAAATTATGAAAGAACTTTGAACTCTGTCTCATGAATATGCCTGTTAGATGTAGCGCTAGCTAGGCTTGTCTCTTTAAAGAAATAAGTGCTTATTTAAGTTGTTGTTTGCAAACTAAAAAATTGTAAAGTCATGAGCGTACAGTTGTTAGGTTTTATCATAGAAAAAGCCTAAAAAAACGTTGCATATAAATGTGAATGTTATTAATGTTTATATTTTGAGAGGGGGGGTGTAGGTTGAGTTTGTGTGATGTTGGTCGGTTTTGGATGGCTTGGTGGTAAATGGAGGCTATATATCGGTGGTTAGAAGGTGGGTTGATGTCGTATTAGTATAAAGAAGGGTTATAAAGAGGGGGTTAAAAATGGGTGCAGCAGTGGTTGCTGTCTTTGGCGTATTAATTTATAAAAAAGTTTGATAAAGGTGTTGACCTAAAGAATCAGCTCTATATAATGCGCACCTCCTTAAGACGAACCGCTTCGAAAGCGGCGAAGTTTGAAGGAGATAGAGGATAAATTAAGTGATTAAAATCAGTAATTTATCTTCGCTTGTTAAAGGTTTTGGTTTTCGGTTTTGAATTTAAATTTCTTCGAAAACAAATTAAAAAAAATCGTTGACAAGCAAATGAGACGCTGTAGAATACTCGCCTCGCTTGAGGGATCTCAAGCAAGCTCTTTAAAAAATTAACCAAGCAATTCGTGTGGGCGCTGGCTGAGATGATTTCACGATAAAGCACTCTGATCTAACTTGTTAGAGAGGATGTTGCTTAAGAAATTATCAAGTCAACGACCTGTACAATTTATTTGAACAGTAAGTAACTTGAGCAAGTATATGAAGCTTTTGCTTCGACTAGATTGAACTGAAGAGTTTGATCATGGCTCAGATTGAACGCTGG
>NZ_LWFE01001069.1:0-10595 GCF_001635675.1 Oleiphilus sp. HI0061
CTGAAGAAGTCGCCGAAGAGCCAAGCTTGGCAGAGGTTAAAGCTTTGGCACAAGACGGTTTAGAGAAAACCGGTGGCCATGGTGAAATGGTAGCGATGGGAGTACCCCGTACGCAACTTCCAGAATGGGATGATATTCAAATCATGACCGCCCAGATGGCAACGAAGCCTTTGTTGGAAGATGAAAAAGTAGGGACGGAGTTGATCATCGGACCGAAAGCCAAAAAGCCTTTGGTATTAGATATCCCACTATTTGTTTCAGATATGAGCTTCGGTGCACTTTCAGAAGAAGCAAAGATCGCACTAGCAAGAGGGGCGGAATTAGCAGGGACGGGTATTTGTTCCGGGGAGGGCGGTATGCTGCCTGAGGAACAGGCCGAGAATAGCCGCTATTTCTATGAATTAGCGTCAGCGCAATTCGGCTTCTCTGAAGATGTTCTACAACAAGTTCAGGCCTTCCACTTTAAGTGTGGGCAAGGCGCGAAAACGGGTACCGGAGGTCATCTTCCAGGAGCCAAAGTGCGTGGAAAGGTTGCTGAGGTAAGAGGTTTGGCTGAAGGTGTGGATGCTATATCGCCTTCTTGTTTTCCTGAGATGAATGGCCCTAAAGATTTTAAACACTTCGCTGATCGCATTCGTGAGGTGTCGGGTGGTATCCCCATTGGCATGAAGTTATCTGCTAATCATATCGAGAGAGACATTGAGTTTGCCTTGCAAGCCAGTGCAGACTATCTGATTCTCGATGGCCGTGGTGGTGGTACTGGTGCAGCACCGAGTTTGTTTAGAGATCATATTTCTGTGCCTACTTTGCCAGCCTTGGCACGCGCTAGGCGCTACCTGGATGACCGTAAACGTCATGATGTCACGCTAATAATTACTGGTGGTTTGCGAGTGCCCTCAGACTTTATCAAAGCAATGTGCCTAGGGGCCGATGGCATTGCGATCTCAAACTCTGCTTTGCAATCTATTGGCTGCGTTGCTGCCAGGATGTGCAATACCAACCTTTGTCCGGCAGGCATTGCGACACAAAAACCTGAACTCAGAGCTAAGCTGGATATTGACACCTCTGCACAGCAGCTTGAACGCTTCTTTAAATCCTCGACACACTTGATGCAAGTGATGGCGAGAGCGTGTGGCCATGACCATTTGAGTAAGTTTACTCTGCAAGATATTGCGACTTGGAAAAAGGAGATTGCCGAATTAACGGGTATACCGTTTAGTGGCATGTAGAGATACCTTTTCCCAACAGTTGAATTAGTAACATGTCACCTTTTTGAGGTGGCTTGTCTTTGACATGTTAGTTTCCAAGAATCTGTGTCAGTGTGGGCTTTAGTTGAAGCTAGTTTTGATCGATAATGCTACAGCCAAGTAAAAACACCTGATAAGTTATCTTTAGCCTCACCCGCGAGTACGGTGCTTTTTAAGTTCTCCGCAGCACTTTCCGGGGTATCTAGGGATAGAGCATACTTGATGCCTTCATCTCCAGCCGGGTCGTGCAGACCGTCGGAGCACAGCATTAGTCTATCGCCCACAGCCAAGTCTAGAAAACCGATATCCAGATCAATGTTCTCATCAACACCTACCGCTCGAGTAATTGCATTGTTTTGAATGTTTTCTGTCGGTAGACCTGATTCTTTATATAAGTTATAGATTGAGTGGTCTGAAGACAATTGAGTTAGTTCACCGCGTCTCCATAAGTAAAGCCTGCTATCCCCAGCCCATAAGAAGGTAGATTTGTTATTCTCAAGCGCCAGAAGTACAACCGTGCTGCCACACGTTAGTTGATTATCCTTTGCATAGCTAAATATCTCGGTGTTTACATTTTGTATAGTTTGTTTAATTGCATCTACTTTGGAGAAAAGGTTTACTGGTAGTTCCTTTTCAGATAGTTGCCTTACAATCTCCTGGCTAGCTTTATCGCCATCAACATGACCGCCCATACCGTCAGCGACAAGCCATAATGAATCAGAATCTTTTACCAGGATTTCATCCTGGTTTTGAGTTCGTTTATTACCTACATCACTGAAACCAAATGATTGAATGTTGAAGGGGATAGCTTGTCCTTTGTTATTATCAGTCATAGTCGAGATATTCAGTTCGCTAGTAACATCTGAACGTTGAAAGTTTGAAAGAATGTCCAGGCCAGAAACCGCATCATCCGATTCTAGCTCGGTTGGCGGAGTGATGATGGCGTTCGGACTTTCATGGTCAGCTGCTATGGTTGTTGGGTAGAAGGTAGTGCACGGCTTCATTTTTGTTATTAACGCATTATCCCTTGCGTAGAAGCCTATTTAAGCATGCTGTAGGACTAATATCTATAGCCTATAATTTAAATTTACTAGGCTATTTAGGTGTGATTCGAATTCGTCGGCTCTGGCTAAGTATAATCGAACGACCCTTAATCGGAATCAAAAAATAGTCACCTGACTTCTTTCTGATTCCGGTTTTTGAACCTACACTGATTAACAGCGTCTAAGGACTTCTATAGCGACTGGAGAGTGTTAGTGAGCCGTGTTAACCCACTTGTTTTTGCAATGATTAGTTTACTTGTTTTCTGTTCGACACCCTTAGCTGCTTTTGAGGTTTTAGTGCTTGATCAGAACGGTAAACCGGTTAAAGACGCTTATGTAGCGATACCCGAAGGAAATATTGAGCAAGCAGAGGAAACGCCGGCCATTATGGATCAGCTTGATATTGCCTTTGTACCTCATGTATTGGCGATAGACCAAGGGCAAGCGGTTGTCTTTCCCAATAGTGATAATATCCGTCACCATGTCTATTCCTTTTCCCAACCCAAAAAGTTTGAAATTAAATTATATCAAGGAGTTCCCGAACAGCCGATTACCTTTAATCAGCCGGGTTTAGTGGCACTAGGTTGCAATATTCATGACTCAATGTTGGGCTATATCTATGTGTCACCATGGCCTAATTATGGTGTGAGCGATGAAAGCGGCAAACTTACCTTTTCTCAGACAGCTGAAGAACTGCTCATTTGGCATCCTCGCTTAGAGGGGAAAGCCGGTTTAGTTAGAAAAGCTATCGATAGTAAGCATGAAACAGTCACGATTACCTTGAAGCTCAAAAAGGAAAAGACGCGACGTCAGTTCAGAGCGTATAGAAGGGATCGCGATGATTATTGACTTGAGCTTGCGAAAAAAAATCCTACTATCCTTTTTAAGTTTAATTATTGTCTCGTCGATTATGACGATTTCGGCAGTGTTATTAGCGACTAACAATAGTGTCGCTGAGCAGGCGAGAGAGAAGCTCGTCGTAGGTCAAAAGGTTTTTGAACAGTTACTGGCGCTGCGAGGTAACCAGTTGTTCGAGTCTGCTGAGGTACTGACCTCAGACTTTGGTTTTAAAGCCGCTGTGCTGGATCAGGACCGTTCAACTATTGGCTCAGTGCTCGACAATCATGGGGCTAGAATAGGCGCTGACTTGATGATGATCGCCTCACTCGAAGGTGACTTGATTGCCAGCACAGGTAAAAGCCAGAACTTCCCCTTTAAGCACTTGTTGTCAGAAGCAGAGGAAAATGGCGGTCTGATGCAAACCGTTGTATTAGATGGCTTACCCTACCAAATTCTGATGTTGCCGGTACTTGCGCCGGTTACGTCTGCCTGGACAGCCGTAGGTTTCCAAATTGACGATAAGCTTGCTCGGCAGTTAAAAGAGCTGACAACGCTGGAGGTGAGCTTTTCGGGTTGGGATAGCAATGAGCGCCGCTTTGAGTTGTCGACTCTGGATGAGCAGACTAACGCAGCAATGAGGGTCTATGAAACTCAGGGTGACTGGTTGCACATGACATACCAGGGAGAGTCTTTTTTAGCGCTGGTGACTTCATTGGTGAAGGCTGATAATTATCAAGTGAATGCGGTATTGAGTACCTCCTTGTCTTTGGCTATTGCCAAATTTTCACCACTAAAAATCCATATACTCATTATTGCATCCGTTGCATTGCTACTATCGGCTTTTATTGCCTTTATTATTGCCCGAAATATTACACGACCGGTTAATACGCTGGTGAGTGCGGCAGAACGAATTAGCCAGGGTGATTATAAGGGAGAAATTGATTTTGATCTTTTTAAGAAGAACGAGATAGGTAAACTCGCTAACAGCTTAAGTCATATGCAGCGGGGCATCGCTGATCGAGAAGACAAAATTCTCTATCAAGTCTTTCACGACACTTTGACGAGTTTGGCTAATCGCGCTTCGATACAAGAGAAGATTGAAACCCTGCTTGAGCAAAGCGATGGTGATTCAGACATATTTGCACTGATGCAGGTGAATGTTCGTCACTTCAAACAAGTGAATACGACCTTTGGTTATCATATCGGCGACCAGCTTCTAATTAGTATTGCCAAGCGCCTTTCTTCGCTGATGGGTGAGGATGATAGTGCTGCAAGGCTGGGGGCGGATGAGTTCTTGTTATTGCTCAAGGCAGATACAGAACCAGAAGTATCTGCACGAGCGAATCGAATTTTAGAAGCGATTATTGAGCCCTATCAAATAAACGAGCTTAAGCTCCCCATTGCATTTACCTCGGGTGTGGTTTTATATCCACAGCATGGTCAACGAACTGATGAATTAATGAGGCGTGTGGACATAGCGCTCAATGAAGCGAATGAGCAGAAGCTTGCTTTGTTGCTTTATCAGCCAGGTAGTGATGAAAAGCATCTTAAGCAAACGCGCCTGGTCAACGATTTGAAAGAGGCGATCGATCAAGATTCCTTATGCATGTTCTATCAGCCAAAGCTGGAGCTTAAGCAAGGCAAAGTCACCCAGGTTGAGGCATTGATTCGTTGGATTCATCCCGAGTTGGGCTTTATCTCACCTGAAGAGTTCATTGGTCTTGCTGAACAGTCTGGCTTGATGCCACCGCTAACGCGTTGGGTGATTGCTAGTGTATTGCGTGAAGCCGCTGCTTGGAGAACTCAAGGGATAGACCTAAAAATGGCGGTCAATCTCTCGGCTTATGATCTGGCCAACGATGACCTACCCGATTATGTGGCGCAAGAGCTTGAGAAAAACGGCCTCTCTACTTCTTCGCTAATTCTTGAAGTCACCGAAAGTGCGATGATTGATAACCCGGTTCAAGCCCTAAAAGTGCTTAATCAATTAAGAGACCAAGGGATTATCTTGGCGATTGATGATTATGGCACAGGCTATTCATCTTTGAACCAACTTAAAGATTTACCCGTAGACGAGCTAAAGATCGATATGGCCTTTGTTTTGAAACTGGATGAAAGTAAATATGACCAGGCTATTGTCCAGTCAACGATAGACATGGCTCATCAGCTCGGTTTAACTGTCGTTGCTGAAGGGGTTGAAAACAGAGCGTCTTGGGCCTTACTCGAAACATGGGGATGCGATAAGTTACAAGGTTACTATATCTCTCGCCCACAAAACTCGGCAGACTTTGTTACCTGGTTTAAAGGCTATGATGTAAACAGTGAGTACTAGCATTATTTTTTCGATGAACAAGGCTAAACAAAGCATTCAGAATAAAACACTCTTCAGTTATCTGTGCCGCCTTGCTTCTAGTCGCTTTGATCAGCAGCGCACTTGTGCATGCAAAGCAGAATAGCCCACACCGCTTTATCGGCAATGTGACGCTTGTTACCAACTATCAAGACAGCGGAAATACATGGCTCAATGGTGGGCTGGGACGTTTTGGACAGGGTGACCAGGATAGCTCGGTTTCAGGCCTATTTGAATCAAATATCGAGTATCGGTACCGGCCTTCTTCTGCCTTTCAATTGAGTACTCATATCCAAGCACAAGGTACGAGTAATGATAGCTCCGTTCGCTCTCTTGGGGTGATAGAGTGGAGCGCAAGGTATCGTCATGATATCGACTTCAATCAAGCGCTTAGTGTTAAGCTGGGCCAGTTTTTCTTACCGACCTCAATGGAAAATATAGATCGCTTCTGGGAATCCCCTTATACCATTAGCTACTCTTCGCTCAATAGCTGGATAGGTGAGGAGTTTCACCCTATCGGCTTAGACATGTCTTATCGTTATCATTTTGATAGTGGGCCAGAGTTATCGGCAGCTGCAACGGTCTTTGGTGGTAATGATTCAATGGGCGCTTTGTTGGCCTATAGAGGTTGGACTTACGGGCGTCAGCGCACGGTATTGGGTGATGTATTGGCCTTGCCTGAGCTCAGCAACCTTCAAGACGGGCAGATTTTTGCGGGGCAGCGAGATGACGGTACTAAACCTTTTGGTCGAGATCTTGATGGTCGGCCAGGGTATGCGCTGAGGTCATCACTGGCTTTGGATGAGCTGAATATAAAGCTCACTTGGGTCGATAACCGGGGCGATACGACACTTCTACATGCAGAATATGCCTGGAAAACCCGCTTTGCTATGGCTGGCTTGGCTTGGCGTATTAGTGAGGGCTGGGAGTTCTTATCGGAAGCCTCTCAAGGCAGCTCTGAAATGGGAGCGGGTCCTGGCATTGATATAGATTTCTACAGCCTGTACGGCATGTTTTCCTACCGTCTGAATGACTATCGAATCAGCTATCGCTATGACCAGTTTGGTATTGATGACCAAGATCAGATGGACCAAGAAAATAACGAGTTTGGGCGTAGTCATACCTTAGCGTTAATGTGGCAGGAAGAAGACAGTGCGCTGCGCTTAGGGGCGGAAGTCTTGTTCCTTAAGAGTAAGCGATACCGCGTACTTGAGGGCCCGCAAGTCTATCGTGACAGCGATTCTATTAGTGTCAGTATGTTGGCTCAGTATACCTTCTAGAATATGCGAAGGCTCAGCAAGCCAATAAATGGAAGAGCCTTGCTTTCATTGTGAGTTAGGGGACTAAAATTACTTTACCAATATTCTTGCGTTGCTCGATATGCTCATGCGCTTTGGCTGCATCCTTGAAGGAAAACGTGCTATCGACATGAGGCTTGATCCAGCCTTCAGCATAGCCTTTTAGTATCTCTTTCATCCAGATATCAATCTTCTTATGTTCATGCCATAAATGCCCCATATTGACACCATATACGCCTTTGTTCTGATCCATTAAACCAAAAGGGTGATAAAAAGGTGTTTGCACAATCATCTTAAGCATATTCAACTTGCCTTTGATTCCCGAGTCGGACACAGAGGAAATACCAAACATGCCTAGTCGGCCGGTGTTAGCTAAGGCACTGTAACTTTTTTTCAGGTTATCGCCGCCAATAGGGTCTGTGATCAAGTCGACACCGCGGCTATTGGTGAGGGCGAGAAGTTCTTTCTTCCAATCCTGGGTACGGTAATCTATTGCGTGATCCAAGCCCTTTTCTTTTAAGAACTTGTGCTTCCTTGAGCTAGCAGTACCATAAATTGTAGCGCCAATATGCTTGGCGATTTCCAGTGCAGCAAGACCGACACCACCTCCCACATTGTGAATGAGAACGCTCTCATGAGCTTGTAAGCCTCCCATCGCGACGAGTAATTGGTAGGCGGTAAGGTAGTTTACGGGGATTGCTGCTGCGGCTTCGAAGGAGAGCGTTTCTGGTTTATCAAATACTTGTTGTAGGGGCACTGTGACTTGCTCAGCTTGGCCGCCAAAGCGTGTTAAGGCGATAACTTCCTTGCCTAGCCAGGATTCATCTACGCCTGTGCCGATAGCATCAATGACACCCGATACTTCATAGCCAACGGTACAAGGCGTTTTCGGCGCATCAGGGTAGAGGCCTTGTCGAGCCAAAATATCAGCAAAATTCAATCCCGCAGCTTTCACTGCAATACGAACTTCCTTATCACCAGCCACCAGGTCGGCAGCCTCTTGAACTTGTAATACATTTGCTTTCCCGCTATTGCTTATGATGATTTTTTTCATGATGCGCTCCTTGAACTTGACTGGTGCTAAAACTAACTCAGTTCAGAGAATGAGAAAACCCTTACTTTTCGGAATGGTGTTTTCAATAATCTGGTTCAAACTCGAATGAAGCGAAAAGTTGGTCTGCGTAGTTTGTTAGTTCAAGTGTTGCTGCGTGAGTTTCATAGCGTCGGCTTAGCGTCGTGCTGATTAGTACGTTTGCGAAGCCGGGGTGAGGACAGGTCAGGGTGATACTGTCTATCAGCGCTGGGCCGGGCTTTGCTCGACCTCGCCAGTCTTCGCTATTACTGGTTTGACGAATGCATAATTCGCCATAGCGTGTATCAATGGCTTGTGCCTGGTGATGGAGGACTAAACCTTTTGGCTGCCGTTCTAATTGCAGGTGGCGCTTTAGTGCCTGTAAGTGCGCGTTGGCACTCGAATACATACCGCTTCTTGGGCCGCGAGTTAAGGTGACTAGAATGGAGTAACTATCGTCTTGGTTTAATTGGCTGAGTTTCAGACGATGACTTGTGCCATATACGACTGCAAACCAGGGTGTTTCTGTAGGCACTTCAAAAGAGAAAGTAAAGCCATCAACACGCTGACCGGGTTTAATGTTGGTCTGATCAAAGCTGGCGCAAGCTGATAAAAACAGTGCTAATAGGACTATTGAGCGCTTTATTATTAGCGTTATTGGCTTATAGGAAGTTAGCATCTGCTTACTTTAGCATTTAGGAGGTGTTCCATCTAGTTTAGTTGCCAGAATGGCGTTTAATATTTTGGCCTATTGTAATGTAAATCGTGTTGGCCGACTTTGCATGCGACCCACTATATTTGCTAGGCTTCTCGTGAATTCAATCATTAGCAAAAGGAATTTGCGATGCCGATAAATTGGAAAGACCTGCCCGACGTGTCTCCTCATGATGCCCAAAGGGAAGTTAAGAATCACAGCCCCTTTCAGGAGAACGACCTATGAATAAGGACACGGCGCTTCACGCCCTAAAATCTTACTTTGGCTATGATGCCTTTCGCCTCAATCAGGCGGGTGCCATCGAACGTACACTTAAGGGCCAGTCTAGCCTGGTGATTATGCCTACCGGTGGTGGTAAGTCTATTTGTTACCAGCTGCCCGCTGTCATGCTGGACGGTTTGAGTATTGTTGTCTCACCTCTTATCGCACTAATGCAGGATCAAGTCTCAGCACTTCAACTTAGCGGTATTCAAGCTGAGGCGCTAAATAGTGCCTGCAGCAGTGATGAGGAGCAGATGATTCGAACCCGAGCGGAAAGTGGTGCACTTAAGCTTTTATATGTATCACCCGAACGCGCTGTTTCAAGAGGTTTTTTGAATTGGGTGAGTCGTTTGAATATCGTGCAAATTGCCATTGATGAAGCGCACTGTGTTTCAATATGGGGGAATGACTTCCGTCCTGAATATACTCGCCTAACCGAGCTGATACGTTTGTTCTCCAATGTGCCGGTAGCCGCCTTGACTGCAACCGCAGATACTGCGACACAGCAAGATATTCGTCAGCAACTAGGCTTGGTCAACTGCGAGACCTTTGTATCCAGTTTTGAGCGTAAAAATATTGAAATAGAGGTCTTGCCAGCTAAAAAACGAATTCAGGTGATCTACCAGTTTCTGCAAACGCAAGGCAAGGAAGCCGGTATTATTTATTGCTTGAGCCGCCGCAGTACCGAAGAAACGGCAGCGAAATTACGTGATGCCGGATACATTGCCGAGCATTATCACGGAGCGATGAATAGTGAACGTAGGGCAGAGGTGCAAGACAAGTTCTTGCGTGATGATATCCAGATAGTCTGCGCTACCATCGCCTTTGGTATGGGTATCGATAAACCGAATATTCGCTGGGTAATTCACTATAACCTGCCAAAAAATATTGAAAGCTATTATCAGGAAATGGGCCGTGCCGGGCGAGATGGCGAAGAGGCCAAAGCGCTACTGTTTGCAGGTTTTGGTGATATGAAAACCCTGACAGGCTTTATCGAAGATAGCGATGCCGATGAGCGCTTCAAGCAAGTGCAATTAGCCAAGCTTAGCCGGCTTTGGGAGTTTACCCAAACGCTTTCTTGTCGTACCAATTTTGTTCTGAATTACTTTGGTGAGCATCGAGAAGAAGGTTGTGGGCACTGCGACCACTGCATTCATCCACCCAAAAGCTTCGATGGCACAGTCATCGCTCAGAAAGCCCTGTCTGCTTGCTTTAGAGTTCAGCAGCGCAATTTGGCTGTAGGTATTAATATGTTAATTGATATCTTGAGAGCTTCATCGAGTCGCGCGGTATTGGAGTCGGGTCTAAATACTATCAAGACCTACGGCGCAGGTAAGGACATCGCCTGGAAAGACTGGTCTCACTACATTACACAGCTGATTGATCGCGGCTATCTATCACTCGACTTTTCTCAAGGCAGTACACTGCATCTGACGGACTTATCGATGGCTGTTTTGAAAGGAGATAAGACAGTTCAGCTATGTGAGCCTGTAGATCCAAAAATCAATCAGGTTGAGAAAAAAGTGAACAAGCACGCCGATCTTAGCGAGGCTGAGCATCTTTTGTTTGAGGCATTAAAAGGGCTCAGAAAAGAAATTTCGCAGAAGGATAAAGTTCAGGGCTATACCGTTTTTTCAGATGCAAGCTTAAAAGATATGTCTCGGCTTAAGCCTGGGAACTTAGCCGCCTTCTTGACGGTCAGCGGTGTGGGGGATCATAAGTGTGAGAAGTATGGTGAACCCTTCGTTGCCTTAATATCGAGCTTGGTT
>NZ_LWFE01001070.1:0-2933 GCF_001635675.1 Oleiphilus sp. HI0061
CGCTTCTTTCGCAACAAAGCGGAAGAAGTTCATTACCATTTCTACGGTACCGTTGAAGTACTCATCACGAAGTAATTCGTTCTGAGTCGCAACACCCGTCGCACAGTTGTTCAAATGACAAATTCTCAAATAACGACAACCCAAAGCAACCATAGGCGNGGTACCGAAACCAAAACTCTCGGCACCCAGTATCGCCGCTTTAACAACATCCAGACCTGTCTTTAAACCGCCATCGGTTTGCAGACGGACGCTGCCACGCAAGTCATTGCCGCGCAGAGTCTGGTGAGCCTCGCTCAAACCAAGCTCCCAAGGAGAACCCGCATATCGGATAGAGGTTAGCGGACTTGCAGCCGTGCCACCGTCATAACCGGAAACTGTAATCAAATCAGCATAAGCCTTGGCAACACCTGCGGCGATAGTACCAACACCCGGTTCAGATACCAGTTTCACAGAAACCAATGCCTTTGGATTAACTTGCTTCAAATCAAAGATTAGCTGCGCCAAGTCTTCGATAGAATAAATATCGTGATGCGGTGGCGGTGAAATCAAGGTCACACCTGGCACCGAATATCTTAATGTCGCAATCAGGTTATTTACCTTACCACCTGGTAACTGACCACCTTCACCGGGCTTCGCACCTTGGGCAACTTTGATCTGCAAGACATCAGCATTACGCAAGTAGTGTGGCGTTACACCAAATCGGCCTGATGCGATCTGCTTGATCTTGGAACGTTTTTCCGTACCAAATCTCGCTGCATCTTCACCACCCTCGCCAGAGTTAGAGCGGCCACCTAGACGGTTCATTGCAACAGCAAGTGCTTCATGTGCTTCAGGAGACAAAGCTCCCAAAGACATTGCTGCCGAGTCAAAACGAGGGAAGATATTCTCTACCGGCTCTACTTCGTCTAAAGGAATCTCTTTAGCAGAATCACTTAAAGCAAACAAATCCCTTAAGGATGACGCTGGACGTTCATTTACCAAGGTTGCGTACTTCTGGTAAACAGAGTAATCGCCCGACTCAACTGCTTGCTGAATTGTATTGACAACATCCGGGTTAAAGGCGTGATATTCCTGACCGTGAACAAACTTCAGTAAACCACCTGGCTGGATCGATTTACGCGCCTTGAAAGCTTCTTTAGCCAACAGTGCTTGCTCTGATTGCAGGTCTTCAAAATCAGCACCCTGAATTCTACTTGCGACACCTTTAAAGCATAGGTCAACAACATCGTCTGCAAGACCTACTGCTTCAAACAATTGAGCGCCACGGTAAGAAGCAATTGTAGAAATACCCATCTTCGATAAGATCTTCAACAAGCCCTTACCAATACCGCGACGATAATTATTTTTCGCCTCGATTGGGTCCATCAGCATCTCACCCGTACTGATCAGGTCACTCATAACCTGATAAGCCAAGTAAGGGAAGACTGCCGTAGCACCAAAACCAAACAACACCGCGAAGTGATGAGGGTCACGGGCAAAACCAGACTCCACAATAATATTCGAGTCGCAACGTAAGCCCTTCTCAACCAAGTGGTGATGCACTGCACCCGTTGCCATAAAGGCATTTAGTGGTAATAAGCCAGGTTCGATATCTTTATCCGACAAAACAAGCACAACCTTGCCTTGTCTAACAGCTTCTTCTGCTTGCTGGCACACATCAACAATTGCTTGCCTTAAGCCAGTCTCTTCTTTGTACTGAAGGCTAATCAAGGCATGTTCAAAACCATCTTTATCCGAGCTAAAGCAGCTAAACTTCGCAGGTGTCAGTACCGGCGTAGCCAAAATAATTCGCTTCGCATGCTCAGGCGTTTCTTCAAATACGTTCTGCTCTACACCCACACAGGTTTCCAGAGACATAACAATCGCTTCACGCAATGGATCAATCGGTGGGTTAGTCACCTGAGCAAACTTCTGTCTAAAGTAGTCTGAAACTGAACGAACACGAGTCGACAATACTGCCATTGGCGTATCATCACCCATCGAACCTACTGCTTCCTGGCCCGCCTCAGCTAATGGACGCAATACCTGATCTCGTTCCTCGAAAGTCACCTGGAACATCTTCATGTGCGTCTTTAGGGTATCAGCATCCATTGCTTGGAACGCTTCATGATCTTTGTCTAGCGTTGCCTCAATACGAACCGCGTTTTCTTTTAGCCACTTTTTATAAGGGTGAGCAGACTTAAGGCGGCTATCGATATCATCAGTATGTAGCACTTCACCCGTTTCAGTATCAACCGCTAGAATCTGTCCAGGACCAATTCGACCCTTAGCAACAACATCTTCCGGCTTATAGCCATAAGTTCCAATTTCGGATGCAACTGTAATGTAACCATTCTTAGTGATAACCCAACGACTTGGGCGCAAACCGTTTCTATCCAGTAAACAGACGGCGTAACGGCCGTCAGTTAGAACCAGACCAGCCGGTCCATCCCATGGTTCCATATGCATACTGTTATATTCATAGAAAGCACGTAGTTCGCTATCCATGGTGTCAACGTTCTGCCATGCAGGTGGAATCATCATACGAACGGCACGGAATAGGTCTACACCACCTGCCAGAAGTACCTCAAGCATATTATCCATACTGGAAGAATCTGAACCAGTACGATTCACCAAAGGAGATAATTCTCCCAGCTCAGGCAGTTCGTCTGTAGCAAACTTGCTTGTTCTCGCTGTAGACCAGTTTCTATTGCCTTCAATCGTATTAATTTCACCGTTGTGAGCAATACATCTAAATGGCTGGGCTAGTGGCCACTTTGGCATAGTATTAGTGGAGAAACGCTGATGAAAAACACAAATGCTTGTCTCAACATCTGGATTACCCAGATCCAAATAAAAATTCGGCAGGTCAACCGGCATCATCAGCCCTTTATAAGACACGACTTTTTCTGACAAACTACAAACGTAGAATTCTTCATCAGACGCCAAAGCCA
>NZ_LWFE01001071.1:0-12322 GCF_001635675.1 Oleiphilus sp. HI0061
ATAAGGTGAAGATTATTATCACAAACATGACCGGAAACAGGTTTGCAAGGTCGTCCTGGGCTGATTCAGAAAAGGCATTGCCTAGCATCACGCTACCTGTGATATAAACATCCAGGTGGGGGTAGTCTTCTTCAAACTGGGCAATCATCACACGTGCTTGCGCTACTAGTTCGGGAATCTCCTGTTCGGTCAATTGAGGAAGTTGAACTGTGGTATTGACCGCAGTAACATGCGCTTGCTTGGAAATAAGGCGACTTTCTAGCAGCGGCTCGCTAAGCGCAATCCGTTTAATCTCGTCCAAATCGGCTTCATCTGGAAATTCAACCAGGTCGTTAACGAGCAAGTCATCTTCTTCGGCTTTTGTATATTGGAAGTTTGTGATTGAATCGACGCGTGTTGAATAAGGCAATTGCCAAGCTCTATCAGTTAGATCTTTAACTGCATTCAAGGTTGGAACGGTAAATACCTCGCCATCTTTCGGCGCTAGAACAACAAATATATTGTCTGATTTTGAATAGGTGTTTTGGAGTGTTTCAAATGCTACCAATTGTTCATTATCTTCTGAAAAGAATACTCGATAGTTTGAGCTGAACCCAATATTGCTAGCTCCGCTTGCTATAAAAAATACAATAGCTAAGGAGGCAATGATGATTAACCATCTGAACTTAATAATCTGCGCGGCAAGTCTATCGACCATAACAATGAACCTTGTAGTAAAAAGTCTTATTTTTGTGGCTGCTAACAATAGTATGTTATTGCCCCGTTGTTCTAATTTAATGCAATCAAACGCTAAATTTTGATGCTTTTATTGTAGTGCTGTTCCTATTTTGGTGTTAATAGGCTAAATTTAGAAATAATGTTCCGTATATGGAATGTATGCGGCTAACTCTAAATGCGAGAGTAAGAGAAGGGTACGAATTGATGCAAGACTTAAATGAAATGGCGATATTTGCAGTGGTTGTCGGATCGGGAAGCTTCACCAAAGCAGCGGACAAACTTAAGCTACCTAAATCTACCGTAAGCCGAAAAGTGAGTCAGCTCGAAAAGCGTATAGGTGTGCGACTTATTAATCGTACAACACGCAACTTAAAGCCGACAGAAACCGGTAAGTTGTATCATGAGCATTGCGTCAAAATGCTTGAGCAAGCTGAAGAAGCTGATCGTGTTGTTAATAATATGCAAGCTGAGCCAAGCGGTACGCTCAGGATTAGTACGCCGCTGTCTTTTGGTACACCTTTCTTCATCAGCACGATTAAACGATTTATGGAGCAGTATCCAAAAGTTAATGTCGAGATCTTCTCCGATGACAAACTGGTTGACTTACTAGAGCAGGAAATCGATGTGGCTTTTCGAATTGGCCCATTATCTGATTCTAGTCTGGTAGCACGAAATCTCGGAACCGCGCGATTGTCACTGTGTGCTTCTCCTGAGTATATTGCTAAAAACGGCATCCCTAAAACGATTCAGGCTATCGAAGATCATACCTGTGTCTCTCACCCAGCATCCGCTTGGGCTTTTCAAACGAATAACGGTATATACGAGTTTGAACCAAAGTCTCGCCTAGTGGCTAATGACATGGAAGTGCTGCGTCGAATGGTTATAGAGGGGGTTGGTGTTGGCGCTTTACCTCAGATTATTATTAGTGAAGATGTCAGGGCGGGGCGTTTGGTTACGCTACTTGAAGATGCACCATTTCAGGAAAGAACCTTTTACCTGGTTTATCCTAGCCGTAGAGAGCCACCTTCGAAGGTTATGGCCTTTACAGATTTTATTTTCTCAAGTTGTAAGCCGGTGCCACCATGGGAAACATTGAAGGAAGTATTTAATACGAATAAGAACTTGGAAAGTGTGCAAACTGCACTTGGCGAATCCTAGGTTTTATAATAGTATTTTTGGGTCAGAATTGGTTATGAGTGAGTACGGCAATGAGTGATGATGAGTTATTTGCAGAAGAAATGCAGGGAGTTACTCGTTTTGAAAGTAGCAAAATTTCTTCAAACAAAGTAGAGGAAGAAACACCAGGAAAGCGTGTTAGGCGCAAACTTGCCGTTGCCGATAAACTTACCGTAGATCCTCTAGCCTCCACCGAAGTGCCTATGCTGAAATCAAATGACATACTTGATTATAAGCGCGATGGTGTCCAGCACGGTGTGTATAAAAAACTAAGGATGGGGCGCTATGAATTAGATGCACGTTTGGACTTACATCGAATGACCGTTGAACAAGCAAGGCGCGAAGTATTCCGCTTTATTGATGAGTGCTCCAGGTACGAGCTTAGAGCAGTTATTATTTTACATGGGAAGGGAGATCGAAATCCTGACAAACTTGCCTTGTTAAAGAGCCATTTAGCGATTTGGCTTCCTCAACTAGACCAGGTAATAGCCTTTCATTCTGCTCAACCGCAGCATGGCGGCACTGGTGCAGTCTACGTAATGCTTCGCAAGGGTGACACTGCTAAACAAAATAATAGAGAGCGTCACGGACTACGTTGAGTCAACAAATCTTAATAAAGTGTAAGTGACTCTAAGTTACTTGGGTGTTAGCATCTAGACGTTAAAAAAATAATAAGATCTTACGTTCGGCGCTGGCCGTGTTTTGATCGCATTTAAAATACTTCTTGCCCTAAGAAGTATAAAAAATAATTAGCATTACTAAGTTCAACTATTTCTATAAAAACTATCTATAGCTTTGGCCAGACAAAGCTTTCTAGCTAGGAGGCAGAATGAAACTCAAGATTAATGGCGCGCCCATATCAATCGACGTCGAGCCAGATACGCCACTCCTTTGGGTGATTCGTGATGAGGTTGGTCTAAAGGGCACCAAGTTTGGTTGTGGTGCGGGTTTGTGTGGAGCGTGTACTGTTCATCTTAATGGTGTCGCCATTCGCTCTTGCATTACCCCTGTTTCGTCAGTGGAAGGCCAAAATATCTCTACCATTGAAGGATTGGCCAGTAAAGATGGTCAGTTGCACCCGCTACAAGAAAGCTGGATTAAACATAACGTACCGCAATGTGGTTATTGTCAGCCTGGACAGCTTATGTCCGCAGCCTCGCTCTTGAAAGCTAATGCAAACCCTAGTGATGAAGATATTGACAATGCGATGTCCGGTAACCTTTGTCGCTGCGGTACTTATTCCCGAATCAAGGCTGCCATTAAAGACACTGTTGCATCACAGCAAATTGCTGCCGATCTATCCTACAAAGCAAAGGTATGAAGCGCTCATAATGCATTCTAATCTCATGAACAAATCTAAAGAGCTTTTACCTGATACAGCGATAAATCGTAGGGATTTTCTTAAAGTTGGTTTAGGCGCTGCTGGCGGCCTTAGCGTGGCGATAACATTGCCAGGCTGCAGTACGCTAAGAAACAATGAACTATCAAATACTGGTAGCTGGTTGGCTAATGCCTGGCTCGAGATACGGCCAGATAACTCTGTGATCTTCACTTTAGATAGAGTAGAGATGGGTCAGGGCACTTACACGGGTATTACAACGCTGCTGGCTGAAGAGCTAGATACCTCACCAGATACTATTCAGGTTGTTTTTGCCGGGGCAAACGCAGCTTATCGCAACCCGGATTATGGCTTGCAGCTAACCGGGGGTAGTAACAGTCTTTCAAGCAGTTGGAGCCAGATTCGCGAGGCAGGGGCTGCTGTACGGACTTTATTGCTACAAGCAGCGTCAGAAGCATTTGCGTTACCACAAGATAACTTAGAGTGCCGTAATGCTTATGTCAGCGTTAAGTCTACCGGCAAAAAAGTGAGTTTTGGTGCTTTGGCTAAACTAGCTTCTCAGCAAGATTTACCGCAGGAAATAAAGGTAAAAGAACCGGCTCAATTCAAGTACATAGGGAAATTCGACGCTCGACTTGATGCAGCTGCAAAGGTAAAAGGGGAAAGCGCTTATGGAATCGATGTTGAATTGCAGGATCTTAAATACTGCGTTGTAGAGCGGGCTCCGAAATATGGGGGCAAACTTAAGTCTGCGAATATCGAAGTCGCTCTTCAGCAGAAAGGTGTTGTCTCGGTTCTTGAGGTTTCCCGTGGTATAGCTGTCGTCGCAAACTCCTATTGGCAAGCAAGGAAAGCATCAAAAGTACTAGAGGCGCAGTGGGCATTTAGTGAAGAGAGTGTTGAAACTAGTGATGCAATCAGCAACCTATATCTGGATAAGCTTGCAAATGATTCCGGCAAATCTATTCGTCAAGACGGCGATACAGCGGAGCTTCTCGAGGCTGATGGCCATATAGAAGAGTTTGAGTTTACAGCGCCTTTTCTTGCTCACGCCACCATGGAGCCAATGAATGCCGTTGCAAGGGTTAGCAAGGGGAAGGCGGAAGTATGGGCTGGAACTCAAGCCCCTGACGTAGCACAAGTTGCAGTCGCAAAAGCGACCAATATCGATCTGGACAATGTAACTATTCATAACCAGTTTCTAGGGGGTGGCTTCGGTAGACGCTTAAGTCAAGATTATATTGCCGAGGCTGCTGAGGTTGCGGAAAAAACCGGACTGACAATTAAACTGGTTTGGTCCAGAGAAGAAGATATCAAGCACGATTTATTTCGACCAGCAAGTTTGCACAAGGTTCGGGCTGCGCTCGACACTAAAGGCCTACCTGTCGCCTGGGAGCATCAAATTGTCGTGCCCAAGATTATGGATTGGTATGTATGGGACGCTTCACCAGCTATGTTTCCTTGGGCGCCTGAGTTTATGTACCCAATGCTGGGGCATGCCGGGCTAATGACCGAGGGAACGCCAATCACTCCAGCTGATACTTCGCCTTATGAAGGTGCTGCCGACTTTCCTTATACGATACCAAATATCAGTGTTAAGCATATCAAGGCCGATGCTGGCGTACCGATAAGCTACTGGCGTTCAGTTGGCCACTCATTTAACGCTTTCGTTGTGGAGAGTGCAATTGATCAGTTAGCTCAGTCAGCTGGACTAGATGCATATCAGTTCCGCAAACAGTATTTAGGTAATTCACCGCGACTACTTAAAGTGTTGAACCTGGTTGCAGAAAAAGGTGGGTGGGGGCGTACGCTGCCTAAAGATGTCCACCAAGGTATCGCTGTGCATAAGTCTTTCGGCTCTTATGTTGCGCAACTAGTTGAACTTAAAGTTGAATATGGACAAGTTAAGCTTCTGACGGTGCATTGTGCCGTAGATTGCGGCATGGTTGTAAACCCTGATATCGTTACAATGCAGATGGAAAGCGGAATTATATTTGGTGCGACTGCCGCACTCTATGGAGAGATTACTTTTGCTGAAGGTGAGGTTATGCAAAGTAATTTTCATGACTATCCTTTGATGAGGATGAATGAATCTCCAGATATTAAAACTTATATTGTCCCGTCAGACGACTCGCCAAGCGGTGTGGGCGAGCCTGGCTTGCCACCGATTGCACCAGCAATCGCTTCTGCTTTGTATAAAGCTACGGGTAAGCGATTTAACTCTATGCCTTTTAAGCTAAGTTAATATGTATGAACAAAACAAGCATGTATTGAATTCGATTAAAGAGTGGCTAGCTCGTGACGAAAAGGTCTTTTTGGTAACGGTTGTTACAACATGGGGAGCTTCCCCTCGTCCGCCCGGTAGTCTGTTTGCCTATAACTCAAGTTTAGGTATGCAAGTAGGTTCTTTGTCAGGTGGTTGTATTGAAGACGCTCTAGTTGAACACCTAAGCCTTGGAAATACCCAATACCCCTTTATCAAAGTCTTTGGTGATCACCCTGATGATGCGCAGCGTTATATGCTGCCTTGTGGCGGTACAATGTCTCTGCTCATAGAGGCCTTGGACAACACTCACCTTTCATACATCTCAAAAATTATATCTACGCTTGATTCCAGGAAATGGCTTAAGCGTGAAGTTTGTTTAGATACTGGTCAAGCAGATATTAGAGTCATGAATCATAAGGAAGCGCATGACATCGATAAGGTTAGTCTCGATAATGCTCGCTTCACTCATGTGCTCGGCCCGATCTATCAAGTACTAATCGTAGGTGTGGGTGAGGTTGCAAGGAATCTCTTGAATATTTTAAAGGCGATCGATTTCCATGTTGAGCTCTGCGATGCGCGTAGTAACGTGGTTGATAGGCACGATGCTAAAAGCTGGGATACTCCGCTGCATCTTTGCTTACCAGATGATCTGATAAAAGAGCGATTTTCTGATTCCTATTCTGCTGTGCTGGCTTTGGCTCACGACCCAAGAGTTGATGATCTTGCGGTGATGGCGGGTTTGCATAGCCGATGCTTTCTGGTCGGCGCAATGGGGTCTCAAAATACTACCAGCAAGCGTTTGCAGCGGCTGCGCACCCTCGGTTTCGCTTCTGAAGAATTAGCAAGGCTAAATGCGCCAATTGGATTTCCGATTGGCAGTAAGCTACCTGCTGAGATCGCTGTATCTATCGCTGCGCAATTAATTCAGGAAAGGAACAAAGTTTCCGCAAAAATGATTGACTCACGGCGCCTTTGTTCAGGATGAGTAGCATATATGTAATCAAATGAAACTGCTGTTACCTGGGCTTACAAATCAAAAGTTAAATAATGTTATTTCTTAATTTGCTGTGCTTAATCTCATTTTAAAGTGAGTCAATATTTGCCAGACTTAGCTCAGTTAATTTCCAGTCTTAATTTATTATTGGTATCAGGGATTCATAGGTGAGCCAATTAGCTCTTTATAATCAATTTAATTTGCGAGCACCGCTAAAAGTTTCGGACGATCATGCTATTCAAGTAGCAGAGCTAGCCGAAGATGGAATTTATTTTGCTCAGCACGACATTCTCACAATGCTGCCCAATACGAGCCCAACTGGAGACCAGCTGCTTAAGCTTTACGAAGAGCTGGTTGAGAATGTAAAGCGTGAGCATAATTATTTATATGCAGATATCGCTCGTATTCATGAAGACGATGTTCATGGCGTGGTATTGCGTAGTCAGTACATTTCTGAGCATACGCACAACGAAGATGAAGCGCGCTTCTTTATTGAGGGGGCAGTACTCGTATATATCCATGTTCAGGAAAAGATACATATACTTCAATGTGGGGCTGGAGATTTATTGATTATTCCAAAAAAAGTTAAGCATTGGATGGACATAGGTCCGCAACCTCATTTTACTGCCATCAGGTGGTATAACACTCGTGGAGGCTTACAGACCGAGTTTACTGGTTCTTATGTTGCTGAGTCTACACCTCGCTGGGAAACTATTTATAACGACTCGAACTCTAAGCGTTGACAATAAGCTAAAAGCCCTCCAGTATTGGCTTATGACTACTATTAATCAAAACACAGCACCTGCAATGAAAGATCTCATGCTTTGTGCCTATGCCTTAATCGCTATTCGTGGTTTAGGCAAGGTTGCCAGCATGCGATGGTGTGTGCGCGCCCGTATGGCAATGCTCGCTGTGTTTCTGAAGAAGTAGTCTGTTTTATAAGCCTTTCAAGTCACAGCAAGAAAATGCAGTGACTTATCGTTTCACCCACCTTATATCGCTGTATTTTCTTTAATTAAACTAACTATTAAAAGAGGATATAGCATGTCTGTGCCCGTGGCGTATGCCACCATTATAATAATCTGGTCGACTACTCCCTTAGCTATTCAGTGGAGCAGTGAAACGATAACGCCCATTAGTGCAATTACGCTGCGAATGTTGTTAGCGGCCGCTATCGGCTATGCGATCTTACGCCTTTTTAAGATTAAACTCTCGTGGACAGCGCGAGCTATTAAAGTTTATGCCGCTTCTTTGCTTGGCGTTTTTCTGGCCATGCTGTGCACTTACATAGCGGCGGCATACGTACCTTCGGGCATTATTTCGGTGATTTATGCACTATCTCCAGTGATATCTAACTTGTTATCACATGTGTTGATTGGCTCTGCTAAGTTTACTCGCGCACGCTGGTTTGCTTTTGGTATATCTTTTTCTGGGCTTTTGCTGATCTTTAAAGATGACTGGGTGGTGATGGACAAAGGCTGGTTTGGCTTATTATTGCTTTTGTTAGCTGTCAGCTTATATAGTCTTGGTGGCGTGTTAGTTGAAAAGCAGAAGTTTAAGGCACACCCATTAAGCATTACGGTAGGCACTTTATTACTATCGGTGCCGCTATTTATTGCAGCATGGTTTGTGATGGATGGTCAGCTTCCGTACCTTGATTGGGGAACACGTTCGCCATGGTCTGTTTTGTATCTAGCGATAGCCGGCTCACTATTGGGCTTTGCATGTTACTTTTTTATTATTAAAGAGCTGGGTGCAACGGCTGTTGCAATGGTGACTCTGATGACACCTGTTTTTGCTTTGGCTTTGGGTGCCTTTTTTAATGGTGAACACATTAGCGAAGTAATGCTAATCGGTACCGCGTGTATCCTTTCAGGGTTAGTTCTTTATTACTGGAGCGCTTCAGAGCGTAAGCTTGATAAGCATAAAAATAGTGAGTCTGTTGAAGTTGCGGGCTGAATGAGGCACCGGCGATTCAGGTTGAATTGCCGGTGCTATATGCTATTTGGTGTCGTATGACTAGTGCTTAATCGATTGAAAATACTGCGCTAATGGTCGCATTGTATTCAATTTCTTTTTGCTGGTAGGTATTACTTTGGCTGTCGCTCATTTCAGCACTCATTGCCATGGCGCGCATTTGTGGGGCTGGTCTTGCTTCGTTGCTAACATGCTTTACATTTAAAATTTTCCCCAAGCTTACTTCGAAGCCTTGGGCAATGGTAGCTGCTTTATTTTTTGCTTTATTAATTGCTTTGTTTAAGGCTTTGCGTTTTAGCTTCTGTTTGTTCTTAAGTGTGAATCTTATACTCCCTAGATGAGATGCTTCTGTGCGGGTGATGTCTTGGATAAGAGCCTGGAGTTGCGCAAGATCATTTAGTTTAAACTCAATTTTGCGCGTAATTTGATTACCTTTGAAATCTCGCTGGTTATTTCGGTATTCGTATTGTGGGTGTAATTGTGTATTGCTTGTGTCGAGGGAGTTCTCTTGAATATCGTATTCTTCTAGTTTTGACAGGAAAGGGCGGACCAGCTTGTCGACGGCTCTTCTCGCTTTTTCTGCTTCAAACTTTGTTGCAGAGAAAGTAATATTAATTATGGCTTGATCGGGCAAGGACTTTGCGCTTGCTGTCGTGCTGACTTCGATAAAGGGTAAGTCAGAATGCGTTTGATCATGGGCCAGGCAAAGACTACTTACTAAGAATGAAAACAAAAAAAGTGATATGAATCGCATGCTTGTGCTCCGTATTAATATTTGGTGTATACCTATACCAGTCTAGTCATTAAAGTTGTAGTTACCATAGGTTCATTCCATCGCAGCGAAACCATTGTTCACGTTATTAGGTGTTTATATTTATGAAGTTCTCAAGTTTCGGCGATAAGTTTACCTCAAAGGCCGGCATTACAAGCTTAATGGAAGATCTTGGAAATGCCTTGGCTGGCGACTCAGGTTTAATCATGATGGGGGGAGGCAATCCTGCGCATATTCCGGAAGTGCAGGATTATTTTAAAAATAGATTGCTGGAAATTGTTGAGTCTACATCCGATTTCCAGCAGCTGATCGGTGTTTACGATCCACCACAAGGCAATTTGGACTTCATTAAGTCACTCGCTTCATTACTTAAAGCTGAATATGGCTGGGATATAGGCCCGCAAAATATTGCTTTAACAAACGGCAGTCAAGCAGCATTCTTTATGCTCTTCAATTTGTTTGCAGGGAAGTATTCAGATGGTAGTAGTAAACAGGTTCTGCTACCACTTGCTCCCGAATATATTGGCTATTCCGATGCGGGTTTGGTTGAAGATTTTTTTATATCAAACAGACCAAAAACTGAGGAAATTAACGCAGAGACATTTAAATACCATATCGACTTCGAGAAGTTCCAAATTACTGAAAGCACGGGAGCGATCTGCGTATCTCGCCCCACAAATCCGACGGGAAATGTGATTACAAACTCAGAGATGAGTAAGTTAGACCAGTTGGCACGTGAACATAAAGTACCATTGATTGTTGATGGTGCTTACGGCACGCCTTTTCCAAACCTTATATTTACTGATGCAGAACCAACCTGGAACCAAAATATTGTCCTGTGCCTAAGTCTCTCTAAATTCGGTTTACCTGCTGCACGTACAGGAATCGTTATTGCGGATGCGCCGGTAATAAGCGCTTTATCGGAAGTTAATGCGATTATGAATTTGGCGACGGGTAGCTTCGGCAGCATAATGGCGAAAGATTTAGTCGACAGTAAAAGAATACTCACCTTAAGTAATGAGGTAATAAGACCTTACTATTTGTCTAAAGCTGAAAGAGCGCGCGACCTTTTATGTGAGTTACTTCAGGGTCTGCCTTTCTTAATCCATAAAGTAGAAGGTGCAATGTTTATTTGGTTATGGTTGAAAGATTGCCCCTTAAGTAACCAGGAGTTGTATGAGAAGTTGAAAGACAAAGGTGTATTAATTGTATCCGGGCATCACTTTTTTCCGGGCTTAAGTGATGACAATTGGAAGCATAAATCCGAATGCTTACGAATAACCTATTCACAAGATGATGTTCTGGTCGATAAAGGGCTTCGTATCATCGCTGATGAGATTAAAAGGGCATATTCTGTCTAAGACAGGTAGCGCTTTTGATACTGAAGCGGTGAACACTTGTACCACGTAGAAAATGCGCGGGTAAAACTACTTTGTTCGCTATAACCTAGCAGCAAGGCAATTTCGGAAAGCGTCAGTTTCGGATCTTTTAGGTAATTTATTACCATCGATTTTCTTATTTCCTGAAGAATATCTCTAAAAACTTTACCTTTTGATTTTAAGCGACGATGAAGCGTACGCTCAGACATGTTGATTCGCGAAGCGACGGTATTCGTATCAGCATCACCCTCATGTAAGCAGCGAATAATCGTATCGGTAAGTTCGGCTATAAAGGTGTCGCAATCTGGTAGGCTTATTAGTAAGTCTTCTGCTTGTTTGCCTAGTATGCCGTGAAGTGTGATATCAGAGTGCGGAATTGGAATATCTAGATCACTTACCGAGAAGGCGATAGACAACTTTTCTTGCTGACTGTAAACAGGACAACAAAAATAATTTTTACACGATTTAGCTCGGTCATCACTTAAAGCTTGCGTAAAGTGAATGGCTGAAAGATTTAATTTTTTCGGGAAAATAATCTCATTAACTATCGTCACCATTGCACTAAGTAATAATTCGTCGGAACATTGGCTTGAATAACCGTAATCCGGGTTCCACACCAGGCAAAATGAATTGTCAGGATTTAGTTCCGTGTGTGCAAGACTTCCTGCGTAGATCAAGCCCTGAAATCGTTTGAAGCAAGCTAACGCTTCACCCACGTTTCTGGCCGTGCGAAACAGGTAGCCGAGTACGCCTACATGCTCAACCTTTATATACCTTCCTATTTCAAGGCCCAACGCGTCGTATGGCGTTAGCGCTTCTAATTCTTCTAATAAACGCCACCATTGTGCAAAAGACATATGTTGCTTAGCGGATAAATAGTCAAGCTTCTGTTCATACAACGGAAGACTAAGACCGCTTTGCTTAATAAAGGTCTGTAGGTATCCGACAACATCCCGAGAGATAAAAAAATCATTTAAAGAATTCATAAGCTGATTGTAATGGTGGCGCAGATTGTCAAAAAATATTATTGCTATGACAATAATAGATGCTGCTTGTGGAATAAACTAGCTTTAATTACTGATTAGTTTGAAGGAGCAATTCATGAGCGACTTACTACATGCCTTGGGCTTTATTATGCTTTTTGGCAGCGTGTTTATATCAATTATTTGTCTTGAGGCTTGGTACTGGCATAGGAAGGGAAGAAAAGATGCCTACCATTTAAAGGAAACGCTAACGAATATTGCAACCGGTGGGATTTATAAAATATTCGATGGGATTGCTATTGCCCTGTTTATTCAGGCATTTTATGAGTTTGTTGCTCAATACGGGTTTCAGTATAAAATTGAAGATGGTTTGTTGAGTTACCTATTCCTATTTATCGCATGCGATTTTTTCTTTTATATCTACCACTACGGTATGCATAAAATACGTTGGTTATGGTCAATACATGTAACGCACCATTCGTCTAAAATTATGAATTTTTCTACCGCTTTGCGCCAAAACTTTTTAATGGATGTTAATTTTGGCTGGATGATCTGGTGGTTGCCACTAGCAATCATTGGCTTCGACAAAGATCTTGCTTTAATTGCGATTGAATTAAGCCTGTCTTATCAATTCTTCCTTCATACCGAGCTTATTGGAAGGTTGGGAGTATTTGAAAAGGTTTTCAATACACCTTCGCACCACAGGGTTCATCATGGCT
>NZ_LWFE01001072.1:0-5779 GCF_001635675.1 Oleiphilus sp. HI0061
CGTTGATGACTGTGAAAACGATACCATATTGCTGTTACGTGAACTAAAAAAAGGCGGCTTAGATATTCACTCAACAAGAGTTGAAACTGATCGAAGCCTTAGAAGCGCGCTTGAAGAGTCCGACTGGGATCTTGTTATCTCAGATCACAGCATCCCCGGATATTCCTCCCAAGAAGCTTTAGAAACCATCCGTGATCGCGATGCGAATTTGCCAGTTATTATTGTGTCAGGGGAGATCCCCGAACGAGAAGCCATTAAGCTAATGAAAGCCGGGGCTCAAGACTACGTAATGAAAGAAAATCTCGCTCGACTGATTCCAGCCATCGAGAGAGAAATAAGAGAGAGCGAATCCCGTCAAGCAAAAAACTCGCAGAACAGAATCTAGAACATTTAGCCGTACATGACCACCTAACAGGGCTAGGCAATCGCGAGTACTTCGAAGGTCAAATATCTAAAGCACTTCAACTTTCAGCATCGGATGATGCAGAATATGCCTTGATGTCACTGGATTTGGACCAATTTAAGATCATTAACGATACTTGCGGCCACGTTGCAGGCGATGATCTACTCAAGCAAGTATCACTTGTTTTACTCCGCCAAACTAAAGACAAGGATACCTTGGCACGTCTTGGTGCCGATGAATTTGGCATACTCACCTACAACAAAGATAAGCGTCAAGCTATTTAGATTGCGAAAACCATACAGACCGCAATAAAAGACCTAAACTTCACCTGGCATGGAAAAAGTTTCACGACCAGCATTAGTATCGGCATTGTTTCAATTAATAATAAAACCTCTTCGGTCCAGTCCGTTCTGAGCTGTGCTGACATGGCCTGCAATGTCGCCAAAGAAAAAGGTCATGACGGCCTTAAATGGTACAGTGAAGATGACCCAGAGCACTTACAACGGCGAAGTGAAATGCAATGGGTCAGCCGCATTAAACGAGCGATAGCTGATGATTTGTTTATACTCCACTTCCAGAGCATGAAAGGCCTCCAAAAACACTGTAGTGGCGGTGCACACGGCGAGTTTCTGGTTCGACTTAATGATGACTCAGAACTGATTTACCCCGGCTCCTTTATTCCCGCAGCCGAGCGCTACAAACTTATGCCACGTTTACATAGATGGGTGGTAAAAAATGCGTTTAAGTACTTGGCTGAATCAGGTTTAGGGTATCAGGATCAAGGAACATTTTTCATCAACTTGTCAGGTAATTCACTTAGTGACGCCTCTTTCTTTGAAGATATTCGGCATTTACTAAAAGAGTTTGAGTTCATTCCTGAACGTATTTGCTTCGAGATTACCGAAACCAGTGCTATCGACAACCTTAAGGATGCCGTAGAGTTTATTTCCGAGATCAGAGAAGAAGGTTTTAAATTTGCACTCGATGACTTTGGTGCTGGGATGAGCTCCTTTTCTTATCTTAAGAAGATTCCAGTAGATTATCTGAAAATTGATGGCAGCTTTGTCTTGAACTTGTTACACGATCCGATTGATCGTGGAATTGTTGAAGCTTGCAATGGTATTAGCCATGCAGCGGGCTTGCAGACCATTGCGGAATTTGTAGAAAACCAGGAAACCGCCGACGCACTAAAAGAAATTGGTGTAGACTTCGCTCAAGGCTTTGGTATCGAAAGGCCTGGCCCACTTCAATAACGTACTATTTGCTCCCAATGTAAGATATTTCCTACATGCTTTTGCATTATCACCTACATACTGAAGGCAAGAACATGCGTAATATTCATTTCCATCAGGACGACGCTGATTGTCAGGACGATGACAGCAACATATGGATATGGACAAGGAAGTAAACAAGGAAGGCTGGTTACCTAAGGAATGGTAAGGGAAGCACCTATTCAAAATGCCGCATTTTTATGCGGCATTTTTCGTTTAAGACCCGAAATTAAGCACTAAGACACTCAAACACCGCATAAATTCTTACAAGCCAAACTTATGTTTTAAGATCTCCAGCCCTTCGTCACTATAGGCCGCATCAATGGATTTGAGGTTTTCTGAGGTTATCAAGGTCTCATAGGCATGGATAATATCGTAAATCCACTTCCCGGGAATGAAGCGGGTAATTTGCTGCTCTGTTATGGTTTCTTGCTCGCCTTCTAAATCCAAATGTAGCGTAAGAACCTCTTCTCCAGAAGACAATAAAAGCGATAAGTTTGAGCTTTTGAAAGTTTCCCCATAAAAGCTTATGCAAGCACCCGCCCTATCCGCAAACTGAAGCGTGTAGGTATTATCATTTAGCGTAAATTGGATTTTTTTCTCATCACCTTCGTGAATAACTACCGTAGAGCTTATTTCACAGTGGACCAAGCTCTCACTATCTTTTATTTTTAGTGTGGGCTGTGAAGACATGGACTTATACAAATGAATAATTCGCTTATCCAACATTAGCACTTTTGCTAACTTACGACGCTCCTTTATAGCAGAAAAAACCTGGGAGTTATTCAGCTGTGCTTGCCGCTCTATTCTCTGCAAAGCGCGGTTAATTGTTGACTGCAAATGGTCAAAGGCGGAACGAACAGATAACAAAGTTAGTTCATCATAATTCTGGCTCATATCCTGTGCCTATCCTGCATCAATATTTTTAGACTTATTAATCATCGTCTTCACAATATAGCAGTAAAGACCAAGAGGCGCTAAAGTGAAGTATATGGAAACAATATTTATGCCAAACTTTATTTTTACAACTCGATACTTCCGCTATAATTGTCATAAAGCTTTAAGATCAATAATATAGACTTAAGCTTCTAACAGATATATGAACTTATTGTTGGCGTGCGTTGAAGACATCGGCCAATAGTTACCATTATGGACAATACTATGATCAAAAACTGCCTATTCCCAGTTGCAGGCTACGGAACCCGTTTCTTACCCGCAACAAAAGCAATGCCTAAAGAAATGCTACCCCTCGTAAATAAACCCCTTGTGCAATATGGCGTTGAGGAAGCGCACCAGGCAGGCATGAACCGAATGGGTTTTGTCACAGGTAGAGGCAAACGAGCCATTGCAGATCACTTTGATATTAGCTACGAACTAGAAAATGAAATTAAAGGTTCAGGAAAAGAGGCTCAGCTCGATTCCATTCGGAATTTAATGGAAAATAACACCTTTTCATTTACACCACAGCATCAAATGAAAGGTCTTGGCCACGCAATCTATAGCGGTCGAGGTTTGGTTGGCGATGATGCTTTTGCAGTTGTTTTGGCAGATGACTTTTGTACGGCAGATGAAAACGGCGACGGCGTGCTTAAGCAAATGGCAGAGTTATATAATCAGTTCCGCTGCAGTATCGTAGCGATCCAGGAAGTTCCTGCTGACCAAACGCATAAATATGGTGTTATTGCAGGCGAATGCATGAAGGATGGCCTATACCGTATCACTGAAATGGTTGAAAAGCCGGCTCCGGAAGATGCTCCTTCAAATCTAGCAATTATCGGTCGTTATATTCTGACACCGGACATCTTCGATATCATCAAAGCAACACCGCCCGGAAAAGGTGGAGAAGTTCAAATAACCGACGCCCTGCTCACTCAAGCGAAAAAAGGTTGCGTGCTAGCCTATAAGTTTAAAGGTCAGCGTTTTGACTGTGGTAGTGTCGATGGTTTTATTCAAGCGACTAACTATGTCTATGAAAACGTATACAAAGCAGAATCGTAGTCGATACAAATAAATGAGTTTGCTGCGCCTTAGCGCGGCAAACTTCCTGCTCCATCAAAAAAGAACAAAGCAATTAAAGACCTAATAGCCTTAGTTTGCAATTAGTTGAAGTATCAGCTCTTTACTTTGCGCATCGCTTTTACGGTAACGCCGAAGTAACTCACGCTCATCATCAGTTGGTATTAACTTTTCAATCTGTCGTCCCAACTCAACTAATGAGTCCCCCAAATCCTCCGCATCACTGTCATTGATACCAGGCAAATCCAATTGGTGGCCGGTTTCAATATTAGGCACATCAACAAAACTTTCTAAAGGCATGGCTGTCTTAAAACACAAATCAAGAAGGTTATCCAAACTAGGATAACAGCGTGTTTCACTACTTTCGGCTTCCCACGACTCAACGACCATAGGGTCAACTAAACAATACTCCGCAACATCAATATACGAAAGTTTCTTCGACTGCCGGACTTTTTTAAGTTGATGATTAAATTGCTTTAGATACTTCATAAGAATTCAGCACTGAAAATAGGTAATAATCAATATAGCATTTGATCCAGATAATTCGTAGTTAAAAATACTTTTTTACAGCTCGTTAATAATTTTTTTGCTAATTAGTTCAAGTACTAATAAGACAATCTTAAGATAATAATTAAGATTGGGTATAAGTAAACAAACAGCGCTTTTACGAATTATTTACACGAAGTCCGATAGACGTACATATCATCATTATTCATAATAGGCTGCCTTTTAAATAAGGAAACTCTCTTTACTTAATCACTGAGCTGGTAAAACGCACGATGCGCATTCCGAATATTTATGTTGATCAGCCTCTCGAAGCATCCTCAAATACCGTAATCGAGGGCCAAGCAGCGCAGCACCTTTTAAAAGTGCTTAGAATGAAAGCTGGTGACCAGCTTAGGCTTTTTAATGGCGACGGTAAGTTCTACCCCGCTACCATTCAGGAAACTAGCAAAAAGTCTTTCGCTACTAGTATCGGCATCGCTGAAAATGCTGTCAGTGAATCTAAACTTAAGACCCATATCGGCCAGGTCATGTCTCGGGGTGACCGAATGGACTACGCCATCCAAAAGAGTACTGAGATGGGCGTTAATGCGATTACACCCTTAGATAGTGAGCGCTGCGAATTGCGCCTTAACAATGAACGTGCAAGCAAACGTGTTCAGCACTGGCAACAGGTTGCAATTAGCGCTGCTGAACAATGTGGGCGCGCAACGGTGCCGACCGTCCATCCGATATTGAATGTCGATGACTGGGTTCAGCAACAATCATCTAAGGGCTTGTCTTTGGTTTTACACCACAGAGACCGCCAACGTTTATCTGATATCTCCCCCGCCCCTGGCCATGTCAATATTCTTATTGGTCCTGAAGGGGGGTTAAGTGAAGCTGAAATCAGCATGGCCTGTGATAATAAGTTTATCCCAAGCACCTTCGGCCCAAGAGTATTGCGTACAGAAACAGCCCCTGTAGCGTGCCTGGCATTGCTTCAGTGGCTCTGGGGGGACTTTAATACCTAAGCTGCTCTAGCCAAGTGAAAGATTAAAAATACTCAGATTAGACTCAAGATTACTTAAGCTTTTATTCCTTTAACACTGTGGAATCAACACAATGAACACATTCCAGAACCTCCGCCAAAAGCACAGCTGGTTTTTACCTGTCATTATCCTAGCGGTGGCAGCCTTGATCATTTTTGCGCTCGTCGTTTCTAAGCCCAAACCACCCAAAAAAGAAACCAAAGAAAAGGAATGGCTAGTATCAAGCATCATACTTAAGGAAACCCAGGCGCAGCCTCAAGTCGAACTATTGGCACGGGTTGAATCGCCTTTCGACTCAACATTAAGCGCTGCGATCACTGCCGACGTAATGCAAGTTCCAGTGCGAGAAGGAATTAGCGTAAAAATGGGCGACCTACTGGTCCAACTCGATGCTCGCGAAATCGAACTTACCCTGGCACAGCGGCAAGCTGATATTAATGAGCTAGATGCTCTAATCGATGCAGAGAAGCTACGCTTTAAAACCGATCAGGATTCTCTGGTTGAAGAAAAACGATTACTAGAAATTGCCGAGCAAGCACTGGCCCGTCAGGCAA
>NZ_LWFE01001073.1:0-899 GCF_001635675.1 Oleiphilus sp. HI0061
CATTGGTACGCCCGTTCAAATAAAAACGCTGCTCTCTCAACTATTGAGACACTTCTCGACCAATCAACTAGCCTGCCATTTTCACGATACCTACGGCCAAGCGCTTGCCAATCAATACGCAGCCCTAGAGTTAGGCTACAGAACTTTCGATACCTCAGTAGCTGGCTTAGGTGGTTGCCCCTATGCAACCGGAGCCTCTGGAAATGTCAGCACAGAAGACACCGTTTATATGCTCCAGGGGGCTGGCATGGAAACAGGTATTGAGCTAGACAAGCTCATTGAAGCAGGAAACAGAATTTGCAATGCAATTGGCCGAACTAATCAATCAAAAGTAGCGCTCGCATTAAAATAACCAGACTCGGAACAGCACGACATGAATCAGCAAAATAACGAATGCCTTTGGCAACCTAGCATAGACCGCATATCGCAGACAGAACTGACTCGATTCATGTCTTATCTAAATCAGCAAAGCGAACATTCATTTGAAAGCTACGATCAACTCTATCGTTGGTCTGTCTCTGATAAGCAGGCATTCTGGTCACAGCTGTGGGATTTCTTTGATGTCAAAGGTCATAAAGGCGAACTCACCTTGCTTAATGAAGACAAGATGCCGGGTGCGCAATGGTTTCCAAATGCGACCTTGAACTTTGCCGAGAATCTGTTGCGCCAAGCTGAAAGCAGCCCTGCATCGATAGCGATTGTTGAACGTGGCGAGCATGGCCTTAGAACAGAGCTTAGTTACCAGGAACTACTCCAGCAGGTTAATAAGTGTGCCACATATCTTAAGCAAGTGGGCGTAGCAAAAGGCGATGTGGTAGCCGGCTTCCTACCAAATAGTTGCTATGCGGTGATTGCCATGCTTGCTACAAGTAGCCTCGGTGCAATCTGGACATCCTGTT
>NZ_LWFE01001074.1:0-14795 GCF_001635675.1 Oleiphilus sp. HI0061
ATATATTGATTTGCTTGAGCATTTATATCGTCCGCGACCTTAGCTGCAGGTGCGATGGAATAGCGCAGAATGCCTTCGTGGTGGTCGTTTTCTGCTAGTGGGTAGACTTTCATGCTGTCATCAGCTGAGCGTACAGCGATAATTGACAGCTCTCGAGAAAAGTTTACGAATGCTTCTGCAATAAGTGTGTTTGTGCCATTTTTACCTTCGCCAATAGCCTGCCATGCTGCTTCGCATTGTTCTGCTTGACGAATAACGAACTGGCCTTTTCCGTCATAGCCTTCTCGCGTTGTCTTGGTGACGATTGGGCAACCTAGTTTTTCGACAGCCGCTTTTAACTCTTCAAGGGAGTTGACGATATGGTAGGCAGGAGTGGGAATTCCAAGTTTGGTAAATAGTGCCTTTTCCTCAGCTCTATTTTGACAGACTTCAATAGACTTTGAGGGGGGATAAAGTGTACTTTTACTTTCGATGTATTGTGTTAGTTGCGCTGGAAGGTGCTCAAATTCATAAGTGACGACATCAACGTCATTCAGGAAGTCCGCTAAGGCCGGATTGTCGAGCTTGGCCTCGGTGTCGATAGTAATGTCTCCAAGTCCAACGCTAGGAGAACCGGACGTATCATAAAAGTGAAAGTCCAGCTCCAGAGGGTATCCCGCCAAAGCGAGCATTCGGCCTAGTTGCCCAGCGCCCAGTACACCAATTTTCTTCATTGCCTAGCCTCGTGGATCTGGTTGGCTTAATACTGTTTCTGTTTGCGTCTGGCGGAACTTATTGAGAGCAGCTTTGACTTTGTCATCATGCAATGCGATCACCTGGCCTGCAAGTAGACCTGCATTCTTTGCCCCGGCGACACCAATAGCCAGTGTACCAACAGCGATTCCGCCAGGCATTTGTGCAATAGATAGAAGGGAGTCGAGGCCGTTTAATGCTTTAGATTGAACAGGTACGCCAAACACAGGTAGATTGGTTTGTGAGGCAGCCATTCCAGGTAAGTGTGCTGCGCCACCAGCGCCACCAATTATAACTTGAATGCCGCGCTCTTCAGCTGTTTTGGCATAGTTGAATAAGAGGTCAGGGGTGCGATGTGCAGAAACGACCTTAACTTCGTAGGCTACACCTAACTCGTCTAGCATGTTGGCCGCGTGTTCCATTGTCGGCCAGTCCGACTTTGAACCCATGATTATCCCAACTACTGGCTGCATCTTGTCACCTCTCACTAACTGTCTGGCCTTGATGCCAAGGCACGTGATTACCCAGAGAATTAGTGTCTGGATAAAAAAAGACCGCATATAGTAGTGATTCATCAGGTTTCATGCAAATAGAATTGTTTTATTGGAGGACAAAGGTGCGCGCAGGCGCTAGAATCTGCTTTTGACTGGCTGGTGCATGGTAACCCGGCGGTAGTTGGAATTTAAGCGTACAGATACCTGAGATGATTAGTGCAGAGGAAATTTAATGGATAGCTTGCGGCCGGACCGAGATGATCTGGATCTTTATAATAGTCGAAAGAATAAGAATAAATCTGCTAAGGCATCGGCAGGCAAAAGAGATGATATCGGCAACAAAAAACAGCAAGTAGGAAAGGCCGGTTCAGGCTCTAGCTCTACAGTAAATGCTGTGCGTTCGTCCGAGGTGCGCGCCCCGGTTGCAGCCTCTCAATCATCTGCTTCACCTTTAGTCGTTTCTCTGTTGCTGTTAATGCTTCTGGCTTTGGGGGGCTTATCATACTTATATTGGCAGCAATCCCAAACGGTAGTCGGTTTAGAGGAGCGCTTGTCTAGTGCTGACGAATTTATAGGGCAAAGCAAGTTGTTGTTGGCTCGTTTGGAAGGGGAGGTTAGTGAAACGGGTGCTGAACTAATGCAAACCGGCACATCTGCAGAGAAGAAAATGGCTTTTCTGGAGTCGGAGGTTCGAAAGCTGTGGGGTGTGTCTTATGATAGGAATCGTAAAACTATTCAAGGTCATGAAAAGAAAATAGAAGCGCTAACGAAAAAGCTTGCCGAGAGTCAAAAATCTTTAGCTACTCATGAGGTTTCATTATCAGCATTGAAAGCGGACTCTGATAAAGGGATGTCAGTATTAGATGGTCGTATAGCTTCGTTGTCAGGGGAGTTGTCAATTACTCGAGCTGAACGAGAAGAGTTTTTGACGCAGTTTAATGAAAAATTGAGCACTTTCGATTCGAGTACTCAAGAGTTTGAAAAACGTATTGCTGCGCTACAGGCTCGTATGAGTGATAGCGCCAAAGTTCAATTAGAAAACCAGGAAAGCTTGCTGTCGATAGATGAAAGTCGCCGCCAGCTTATAAAAAGAGTCATTGATTTGGAGGCGAGCTTGGGTAAATTGTCTTCTTCTAGTGCAAATCCCGGGGTGAGATAGTCTTTACAGGTATTCGGATTCTCGATGACATGCGGTAGATCGCAAAAATTAGATTAACTAGCTGTTAAACTGTCCGCCTGATTGTGATGGGTAGCTAGTCTTGCTGCTCGAATAAATATAAAGCTGTACATCTATAGGAAACGATACATTGGACGGTATTGTGAGTTTCAAAACTTGCCAACGAAGCGCTTACTCTGTGAGCTTGGGTCGCGTTGCTGAGGTTAAGCAATCATTAAAGAGCGTTGTGGGCAAACCATCCCGCTCCTTTCTTTATTATGCGCTTTCTATTGTGCTTGCCTGCGCGATTTTTCCGCTGGCTTTGAGTTCTGGTCAGGTGAAGGCGGATACTACTGCGCCCTATTCGAAGCCTTTCCATAAGCAGGGTAGAGGTTGGTATCCATCTATTTATTGGTCGACAGGTCGAAACCTGGGTTCTTACTATTTTCCCAATACTGATGGCGAAATGTTCAAGGAACTCGATGATACTGAGTGGGATAAAGAAGCCAATGCACTAGTTTACTTCTATCGGCCGAACAGTCAGTGGGCCTCTGAAGAGCTGGAAGCACCTAGTTATTATATTAATGACGAAATTATCTTTAACCTTCGTGCCGGTAGTTACACTTATGTTGAACTGCCAGCAGGAAGTTATGACTTTACTGTGCGCAAGAGCTTGATGCCGTTATTTGGTTTCGAAGCTTTCGATGATAAAGTGATGATGGCTTTTGATCTTAACTTACAGGCTGATATTGGTATGAATCTGGACGCTGGGTCGATTACCTATATTCGACATTCTGAGGTGTCGCTCCCTGAAATTAGGCACTCTTTAATAGAGCCGGAAGATGAAATGGCAACAGCCGATGTGCAGTTGGTTGAAAGGGAAATGGCGATGAAGGAAATGCCCAAGACTCGCTATTTGACGCATTCGTTTTGGCACCCGACTGACGCTGATAAGGCTCAGGAGGTACTTGATGGCACAATGCAAGAATACGGTTGGTTTACCGTGATTTGGCCGTGGTCGAATAACTTTATGTGGGGCTTCCCGATTTTCTATCTGCCTAGTGATTTGTATCGGGAGTTACGACGAGATAAGCCTTTAACCTTGGAGCAGGAGTTGTACCTGCTTGCGGATGATGTTGATGAATATCTAGCCGCTATTGATGATAAGCGAAAAATAAGGCGAAACTGGTTGGCTCCTTGGCGTGAGCCGAAAATTCAATTGACCTTGAATGAAGAGTTGGAGTTAGATCGTCTCGAAAGAGCAGCGAGAGCAGGTAATATAGCGCCGGCTCCAGTGCCTCGAGAGGAGGAAACGGTCGATGATGGTGAACCGTGGTATGCTTACTTTCAGCTCGAATCTAAAGAAGAGCCTGAGCCTGAACAAAAAGAAATGAGTGAGCAGCGGCGCGAGAATGTGGACCTGATTCGTCAGTCTTTGAATTAGGGCTGGTTGCAAAGTCGCTAAAAATGGGTGGAGTATCTAATTTAATCGGTTGAAAATTAAACTGTTTGTTTGATTTTTCCTCACGTTTTTTCTAGATATGAGACTTGTGAAAATTAATTGCATATTTATGCAAAAAAAAGCTGATTTCTAATTGACAGCTTCTAAGAAATCATTAAGATACGCATCTCAATTGAGTTGGGTGGTTAGCTCAGCTGGGAGAGCATCGCCCTTACAAGGCGAGGGTCACAGGTTCGATCCCTGTACCACCCACCAAATCTTTTTTAGATTTGAAATTGAAATGTAAAGTTTGTTGCGGACCGGTAGTTCAGCTGGTTAGAATACCGGCCTGTCACGCCGGGGGTCGCGGGTTCGAATCCCGTCCGGTCCGCCATTTACACTTCAACTCGATTGCTACCTTGAAAGAGGTGGTTTCTAACAAAGGAGCATCTTAGGTGCTGCGTGACAATGTTAGAATTAGGTCTACCCAAATGGGTGGTTAGCTCAGCTGGGAGAGCATCGCCCTTACAAGGCGAGGGTCACAGGTTCGATCCCTGTACCACCCACCACTACTAGCACTGTTCTTGTGTGAAGGTAGTGAATGTAAGATTTAAAGTATGCGGACCGGTAGTTCAGCTGGTTAGAATACCGGCCTGTCACGCCGGGGGTCGCGGGTTCGAATCCCGTCCGGTCCGCCATTTAAATTTACAGTCCTTAACTCTTACTCATTTCTCAATAAGAAAACCTCAAATTATATACTTCTTGAGATGTCTGACTTATTTCTGTCATATTTCTTCTATACGCTTGCTTTTGAAACAATCAAAAGGAGATAGAAATGAACGAATATGAAGAAGAAGTATTGGATTCCGGATGGCTGGAATATGACGATGAAGAGTTTGAGGACGATGCTGTTGAGATGTAACAGCATTGCCTTCTATATTCCCCTCCAGCTAATTATCCCCGCTTTTATTAATACCACCCACGATAAAACTGCTTGAACTAGACGAATCTACGTCAATCGCTATTCATACCTTAATACCTTCAGTTCATATAGTTTTTTATATCTGTGAAATAGGTCCGGGCAGCGTTACATATCCTTTCTTTTTTAAACGTGTGCTTCCTTGGTTATCAACTAAACTGATTTGTAGTTTTAGATTTATTGGGTGCGCAATTTCTATGCGCATCTTAACGAGGTAGTTATGGGGTTTAGAAAGTCAGATTCATATGAGGCTGTCTTCTTTGTTGAAAATCAGCAAGTAACGAAACATTTGATGTTCTCGGAGTTCGAGGCAATGTTAGACGGCTTGGGTGCTTTACCAGATTACGCTGATCAAGAAGCTAAAGCAGTTTATGCGGTGATTGGCAAGGATGGTACGATCCAGGCGCTGGTATTCTTCATTTTATATTTCGACGAAGATGGCAAGGCTGACGCAAGTTGGAATGTACCAATTGAACGCTTGGCTGAAGTGAGTGGTAGTGGGCCTGATTTAGGTGGCGGGCCAATACGTTTGGCTTGCCGGGGGCAGTGTTCAATTAATTGGCATTTGAACGACCTATGGGATCCTGATATGACGCCCGGGTCGAATGACTTCTTGCGACTCAAGAAAGCGGTCGAGTTGAATAAACTACGCTTTCAATTTGAGAAAGCCGAGCCGGATATCCCAGTTCTTTCACCGAGTGATCCGGTGTTGGATGACTTGGGCTTGGAAACAGAGGTTGAAAAGCGAACCAAGTTGGCTCGTTTGCTTAAGGAGCAGAGGCTAAGAATTCGTACTCTGGAGTCTAGTCGTGAGCAAAATGTTGATTTTGGAGATCGTGAACAGAAAATTATTCTGCATGCTTATAAGAATGAAATTCAAGAGCTTAAGCAAACGAATGAACAGCTTAAGCTGATAAACGAAAAACTAAAGCTCAAGCTAGGTAAGCGAAATGATCAGTTCTTAAAGCTTCAGGATCAGGTCAGTGATCAGTCAGATCTAGTTTCGAAACTGGAGACTCGCTTAAAAGGTGCGTCTGCGGGTGACAAGGAGCGCTTGGAGCGTCAGAAAATGGAGGCTGAACTGGTTCTCCTGAAGGAGCAGTTAGATCGCAAAGATTTAGATCTTGCTTATCGAGAGGAACGTGAGGAGCAGCTGCGATCTGAGCTTGAGGAATTGAGTGAGTCTCGTGGCGCTAGCAGCACCAATGAAGGTATGTTTGACCGCCTGAAAGCGTTGGATGTGGTCTACGTTGCCTACCACCCGGGTGCTGGGCATATCACCATGACGGCGAGTGAAATTCGTGATTATGTTGATAACCCAAACGCTTTCGTAGCGGCAAAATGTTATGTCACGGAGGAGCAGTACCTAGCTTGGTTAGAACACTTTGATCAGCCAATTTGCCAGCATGCCGAAGGCGTAGGTCAAGTTTGCGGAAAGAGTGTAAGCAAGGTTAGCGCACCGGGTGATTTTCAGGAAGGAGTGAGTGACATGTGTGAGAGTCATAAAGGTTATGCTGGCTAATAATAAAACTACTGCTGAGTTGGGTGTGCAATTTGATGTACTACCCGAAGTTCACTCCTTTCCTCTGGAGATTGCGAAAGATCAGCTAGTGACCCTGGACTGTCTGCGTCTCGATAAAGTACATCCTTTTATATCGGGGAACAAATGGTACAAGCTAAAGCATCATTTACTAGCGGCTGTCGCGGCGGGCAAATCACAAATTGTAAGTTTTGGTGGTGCCCACTCAAATCATTTGCATGCCTTGGCTTATGCCGCAAATCAATTGAATCTGGACTCTGTCGGTATTGTTCGAGGTGAACCACACGGCGATTTGACATCTACTCTGCAGGATTGCGAAAAGTGGGGGATGAAGATTCAATGGCTTGATCGTGAAACGTATCGTCACACTGCTTCTAACACTACACCTGATATGTATAAAGAGGCAATGCCCGAAGCCTGGGTTGTTCCTGAAGGTGGTGCAGGTAGACAAGGCACGCTAGGAATCGAAAGTTTATTTAATACCTTGCATCATGCGGGGCAACTTAACTATGACTTGATAGCTTGTGCTGTGGGCTCAGGCGCAACCTTGGCAGGGATTGCTCAGGCAAATATTGGTCGAGCCCAGTGTGTTGGATTTTCTGCACTAAAAAATGCTCACGACCTGGAGCATCGCGTAGAGCGGCAGTTATCAGGTGCCAGTAGGGTTAACCCTTGGAGAATATGTCATCACTATCATTTCGGTGGCTTTGCCAAAATCAATAGTCGTCTGACGGAATTTATTTCTGATGTTTATGATGAGCATGGTTTGGTTCTAGACCCTGTTTATACAGGAAAGATGATGTATGGGCTGGCGGAGTATATTCATCAAGGAAGAATCCAGGCGGGAGCGCGAGTATTAGCTGTTCATACTGGCGGGCTACAGGGCTGGCGTGGATTTGGTGAATCCTATCAGCGTTTCCTGTCTTCATAGACAATCTCATGTTCAAATCTCTGAATTGTCGTGAGAACGGTATTCAGGCTGTAAGTCTGGAGTCTGTTAATTTATTATGTGCTTAGTGTCGGCCGGTGTAGTATTGGCTAATGTAGAGTGCTTCTTGAAGCGATCGTCCTCTCTCATATATATCACGCTATTACATAGTATAAGGGTTAGTTAAGGTATGGATCATTTTCGTAATATCGGTTTGATTGGTCGTATGGGCAGTGCCCAGGTCATAGAAACGATGCGTCGTTTAAGAAAATTTCTGGTTAATGAAGGTTATTATCTAATCATTGAAGAAAATATCGGTGCTTTAATTCCCGGGCATGGTTTGCAGGTTTCCAGTGTCAAAATGATGGGGGAAATGTGTGATCTGGTGATCGTAGTGGGTGGTGATGGAAGTTTGTTGGGGGCTGCTCGAGAGTTAGCTAAATCAAATGTTCCTTTGTTAGGAGTAAACCGTGGCCGATTAGGTTTTTTGACTGATGTGTCACCAACTGAGTTGGAATCGAAAGTAAAAGAAGTGCTTTCAGGGCAGTATATTCAGGAAAGACGCTTCCTGCTAGATGTTCATGTTAAGCGAAATGGCGAGCCGGTTGGCTTTGGTACCGCATTGAATGACATCGTTCTTCACCCGGGTAAGTCAACTCGTATGATCGGTTTTGACTTGTTTATTGAGGGTCAGTTTGTCTACAGTCAGCGTTCAGATGGTTTGATTGTTTCGACACCAACTGGGTCAACAGCTTACTCTTTGTCGGCCGGTGGGCCTCTTTTGCACCCTAAACTCGATGCAATCTCATTAGTTCCAATGTTTCCTCATACGCTCAGTAGCCGTCCAATCGTTGTTGACGGTAAAAGTGAGATTAAAATTGTGATTGGTGAAGGTAATGAGATTTACCCGCAGGTCAGCTGTGATGGTCAGCATCACATCCCTGTTGCGCCTGGCGATGCAGTATACATAAGTAAAAAACCACATAAAGTGCGTTTGATTCACCCTACCTCTCATAACTTCTATGAAACCTGTAGAGAGAAATTAGGCTGGGCCAATAACCTGATAAGTAGTTAATAGATGGCATTTGTTAAGAAAAAAGTTAAGCAAGGCTATGACCTGATTGGTGATATTCATGGTTGTGGTAACTCCCTTGAACGTCTGTTGAAAAAGATGGGTTATGAGAACAAGCAAGGTTGCTACCGTCATCCGCAACGCAAAGTGATTTTTGTGGGTGATATTGTTGATAGAGGCCCTCGAATTCGAGAAGCTCTGCATATTGTAAAAGACATGGTCGACCAATCGCAGGCCGAAATTGTCCTGGGCAATCACGAATACAATGCAATGTGTTACTGCACAGAGGGTCGTCAAGGTAGTGGCATGCAGTATTTGCGCGAGCACAACGCTCGTCATCACAGACTTATTCGAGAGACCTTGGAGCAGTTTGATGCTCATCGCTCCGAATGGCACAAGTTTCTATCGTGGTTTCATGAAATCCCTCTTTTTATTGAAAAAGAAGACTTCCGAGTGGTTCATGCTTGTTGGGATAGTTTAGCGATTGAACGTTTAAAATCTTATTCCCCAGACCATTGCATTAGTATGGACTTTTTGCACGAGTCTGCGGTCTCTGGTTCTTTCGCTAGCCGAATTATTGACAAGTTAACTCGCGGTACCGCATTGGAGCTGCCAAACGGTGAAACCATTCTAGGCAAAGATGGCTTGGCGAGAAGCATGTTTCGCACAAAGTTCTGGAGTGATGATCCCCAGATATACAATGATGTTGTCTTTCAACCCGACCCACTGCCGCCAGAAATGGCTGAGCGTCCTTTGTCGGCGATAGAGAAGCAGCAATTACTGACCTACCCAACAACAGAGGCGCCCGTATTTGTGGGTCATTACTGGATGTCTGGTGAGCCAGAGCCTATTCAATGCAATATTGCTTGCCTGGATTATAGCGCGGTGAAATATGGCCAGCTGGTGGCTTACCGAATGGATGGCGAGAGAGTCTTGAGTAAAGACAAGTTTGTGTCGGTGGACGTTACCCGGACATGAGTCGCATACCACCCATTCCACTAGACTTGGATCTTTCGGACTTTAGTCAATGGCTCCATTTTCAGGGCGTGGCCCATCGAGTCATTGAAAATCAGGGTGAACAAGCTTTGATTCTAGATGATGAAGGCTATGAGGAGCAGGTCTTGAGTGCGCTTGAACGCTACATGACAGAACCTCAGTATCGTAGTGGCCTAGCTGAGCAGCTTGATAAAATGCAGGACCAGCATCGGCGTCGTGAAGTGTTTCGTAAGCCGAGGGACCTGGTGGCATACACGAGGGCTAAACCAAGCCAAGCTCCTGTGATTTTTACACTTATCTTTGTTAGTGTGGCTTTTGCTTTTCTAACCGACTTTGGTAAAGGCGGTGCGCTGCTTAGATCTTTTTTGATCGTTGATCCCTTTAATTCCGGTTTGGATATGAACTCAGTCAGTGGGCGCTGGAATGCAATGCTTGATGTGCTTATCAGCGGCCAGGTCTGGCGCTTGGTTACGCCGGATTTTATCCATTTCAACGTCATGCACATCACCTTCAACCTGTTAATGTTGTGGGTGCTTGGTGGCCAGCTGGAAATGCAAAAAGGTTCCGTTTCGTTTATTGCCTTGACGATGTTTGTTTCCATTATTTCAAATATTGCTCAGCTTCTCGAAACTGGGTACTTCTTCGGTGGTTTGTCGGGAGTGGTATATGGTTTGGTAGGTTATTGCTGGTTATGGAAGATGTTTGATAAAAACATCTTTTTCCCTAATGTATTGTTAAAGTTTAGCTTGGTCTGGCTACTGCTTGGTTATACGCCTGTCACTGAGTGGTTGGGTTGGGGGAGAATGGCTAATGCCGCACACCTGTATGGCCTATTGTCGGGTCTGGTTTGGGCGGCAATTACCCTGTATGTGAATGAGCGTGTTATAGAAAAGAAAGTATAAAAAAACTCCGTTATCCACCGGGCCAAATGTTTTGGCCCGAGGTTAACGGAGTTCACATATGTATGTGTAGAGATGAGAGAGACCAAGTTGATTTCCGGTGAAAGGTAATCGCTCTAAAGTAGAGTGATTGCGCTTCGCTGGGAGCTCAACTTATGCAAATGATAATTGTTATCATTTGCATTGTCAACCACTGAGCTTGATCTTTTTTGTTTATTCTTGAGTAGCGTTACAGGGATTGATATTCTCGCTAGCTTGTTACAAATTCTTGAGTGCATGCTATGGCACTCAAAGTTCTTCTAGGATTAACTTATGAAGTTTGAAGATGCTGCTGAATCCATTCCTAAAGAAATTTACGAAAAGTTCAAACAAGCGATAGAGTTGGGAAAGTGGCCCGATGGCCGGACCCTCTCTCGTGAGCAAAAAGAAATATGCCTTCAGGCGGTCATGCTTTATGAAGTAAAACATGGACTCGATGAAAGCAATCGAACCGGCTATGTTGATACAACGAAAAAGACCTCCCCATGCGGGCCAAAAGACGATAGTGATGATGAGTCGACTATCCGTATATTGCACTAACAAAGAAGACGATTAATGAATCAAGTTGCATCAGGTCATTTAAGTAAAATGACAGTGAGTCAGGGGAACCCGGTAAGTTACACCTTGAACTTTGGTGATACAAAATGCAATCCTGCAGATTATCTTGGCAAGAAATTACGCTTTCGTTCTAACGGCGAGATTCGCTGTTTTCATTGTCAGAAGCGTACCAACAAGAGCTTTAACCAAGGTTACTGTTATCGATGCTTTACCAAGTTGGCCCAGTGTGACCGCTGTATTATGAGCCCTGAGCTTTGTCATTATGCACAAGGTACCTGCCGTGAGCCGGAATGGGGTGAAACACACTGTATGCAGGAGCATATAGTTTATTTGGCGAATTCAACTGGTTTGAAAGTCGGGATTACCCGTCATAACCAGGTGCCTACCCGCTGGATAGATCAGGGTGCCATTGCTGCATTGCCTATATTCTCAGTTAAGTCCCGACGACTTTCCGGTTTGCTTGAAGTTATGCTGAAAGAGTGGGTGGCGGACAAAACTAATTGGCGGAAAATGCTGAAGCATGAGGTCGTTGATATAGATCTTTTGGTTGAACGTGACCGTCTAATGGAACTGGCTCAGGATAAGTTGGCCGAGCTTGATGAGCAATTCCCCGGTGAGATTACTGCTTTGACTGAGCAGGATGTATGGGAATTTGAATACCCACACTTATCTTGGCCAGAAAAGGCTAAAACCTTTAATTTTGATAAACAAGATGAGGTGGAGGGGACCTTAATTGCCATTAAAGGGCAATATATGATTCTCGATACCGGTTGCTTAAATATTCGAAAATTTACGTCCTACGACGTCTCGCTAGACGTCGAGTAAGACATATACTTGGAAAGCATGCATGAGTGAATCAGCAAAGACGATATACCTCAAAGACTATCTTGAGCCTGCGTTTAAGATTACGTCACTTGATTTAACCTTTCAGTTATTTGAAAACGGAGCGTTGGTAAAAGCCAGGCAGCTTATCGAGCGAGTCGCTGGCCGTGAAGGCGAGGCGCTGTCACTAAATGGTGAAGACCTTGAGCTGAAAAGTATAAAGTTAGATGACCGTGAGCTGGAAGAGAGTGAATACCTTCTAGATGACGAATCTCTAACGGTAGAATCTGTACCCGCGAAATTTGAGTTGCAGTGTGAAACCTGGATTAAGCCGCAAGATAACAAGCGGTTGGAAGGCTTGTACAAGTCTTCGTCAATGTTTTGTACCCAGTGTGAAGCCGAGGGTTTCAGACGAATTACCTATTACATGGATCGTCCTGACGTACTAACGGTATTTACGACGCGCATCGAAGCTGATAAAGCGCTTTACCCGAACCTGCTTTCCAATGGTAATGCTATTGAGTCGGGAAACTTGGAAGATAATCGTCATTTTGTTACTTGGCACGACCCTCATCCAAAGCCTTGTTACTTGTTTGCTTTGGTGGCAGGTGATTTACATTGCCATGAAGACTCCTTCAAAACCATGTCTGGACGTCAGGTGGCCCTGAAGATCTTTGTTGATCATAAGAATGCAGATAAGTGCGATTACGCACTAGATTGTTTAAAAAGGTCGATGCGCTGGGATGAAGAAGTCTACGGGCGAGAGTACGACCTGGATATATTTATGATTGTCGCGGTGGACGATTTTAATATGGGCGCCATGGAGAATAAAGGTCTGAATATCTTCAATTCATCCTGTGTTTTGGCAAAGCCCGATGCAACAACAGATGCGGGTTATCAGCGCATTGAGGCGATTGTTGCACATGAGTATTTTCACAACTGGTCTGGCAATAGAGTTACTTGCAGAGATTGGTTCCAGCTAAGCCTGAAAGAAGGGTTTACCGTATTTAGGGATTCAGCATTTTCTGCCGATATGAATTCCTCCGTGGTTAAACGTATCGAGGATGTAAATGTTCTGCGAACCGCACAGTTTGCTGAAGATGCAGGCCCGATGTCACACCCGGTTCGTCCGGCTTCCTATATGGAAATTTCAAACTTCTATACCCTGACGGTTTATGAAAAAGGGGCAGAGGTTGTTCGCATGCTGCATACTCTCTTAGGGCCGAAGCAGTTCCGGGCAGGGAGTGATTTATATTTTGACAGGCATGATGGGCAAGCGGTCACAACTGAAGACTTCGTTTCGGCAATGGCTGACGTTTCCGGGATGGATCTGGAACAGTTTAAGCTCTGGTACGATCAGGGCGGGACGCCAGAGCTGCAAGTGAGTTCTAGCTATAATGCCAATAGCAAACAATATACCTTGAGCTTGAGTCAGTCTTGCCCTGCAACACCTGGGCAAGATTTAAAAGAGCCGTTTCATATCCCTGTATCTATTGCATTGTTGGACTCAGAAGGGCAGGAGCTTCCCTTATCAATTGCGGATGGCGCTAAAGAATGTGTTTTTGAGCTAATCGAAGCACGAGAATCAATTGTTTTTGAGGGTATCGAAGCAGAACCGGTTCCATCATTACTAAGAGGCTTTTCGGCTCCGGTCAAGTTGTCCTATCAGTATACTGATGAGCAATTGGTATTTTTGTTTCAGCATGACTCCGATGGTTTTAACCGCTGGGAGGCAGGGCAGGCATTGGCATTGCGCATCCTGCAGGGCTTAATCAAATCTTATCAGCAAGGGCTGGAGCTGGTGTTACCCCAGAGTTTTGTCGAGGCGTATCGAGGTTTGCTCACAGATAGCTCTTTAGACAAAGCAATGGTTTGCAAGATGCTGATGCTACCCGCTGAGAGCTATCTTGTGCAGCTGGCGGAGCAAGCAGATGTTGATGCCATTCATGCTGCAAGAGAATTTGTTCGACAGGCCTTGGCTAATCAGCTAGGTGACGAGCTATATGCAGTTTATCGTGACAATATTGTTGAGTCGGAATTACCTGCTTTGGATTATGGCTCTATGTCACAACGGGCATTAAAAAATGCGGCTTTATCTTTAATGTCAGCAATAGGTGGTTCATCTGCAAGTCAAATGGCAGATGTTATTAACCTGGCTAAAAAGCAGTTTGCAAATGCTGATAATATGACTGATAGCTTTTCTGCTTTGAGCGCTTTGGTAAATTCAGGAGATGCCTCAGAGGCTGAGCAAGCACTAGAAGCCTTTCATGCTCAGTGGAAGGACGATGCTCAGGTTATCGAGTTATGGTTCTCTGTTCAGTCTTCAAGTGCTGCGTTTATGACATTAGAGCGCCTAAAAGCATTAATGGAAACGCCAGATTTTGATATAACCAACCCTAACAAGGTTCGCTCGGTTGTGGGTGCCTATTGTGGTCAGAACCTGGTTCGTTTCCATGACCTGTCGGGAGAAGGTTACGAGTTTCTCGCCGATATTATTATCAAACTAGATGATATGAATCCTCAAATTGCAGCAAGGCTTATGACTCCCCTGACGCGATGGAAGCAGTTTGATGATAATCGACAGAAGTTAATGTGCGAGCAGATTGAAAGGATTCAATCGAAAGAGGCGCTCTCAAAAGATGTTAGAGAAGTTGTCGAGAAAAGTCTTGTATAAGCCGGTTTAAGCTCTTTTGAAATAAGTCCAAAAATAATTGCCCGCAAGCTGAGCTGACAGGGTTCAGCTTGCTAGGGCCACATTGAGCATAGTTTCGCCCTTCGTACCGTCCTGCATGAGAGGTGATGCACTCATTAGTCTGTTTTTTGCTCAAAACCTTCCTTAGATATATTTCATAACAAAACTAAAATAGACAGATCGAAAAAATCTGCTAAAAATTAATAGCATGGCTAATCTTTTTGAAGGAAATTGAAAAGTATTATCGGAAGGTTTTGCCAGTATCAGCGATAACAGGTTTAGGCCAAAAAATGTTAATCCAGATGCGGGCGACCACTCTCGTTAATAATGAGTGTGGCGATTTTAGAGTGTAGTAATACAACAATGGGTGTGGCGATTTTAGAGTGTAGTAATACAACAATGGGTGTGTTTCAAGGTAATCATATGAAAAACAAGTCTATTTTGCTT
>NZ_LWFE01001075.1:0-4961 GCF_001635675.1 Oleiphilus sp. HI0061
GGCATAATAAGAAGTTAAGACGCGGCGAGCATAGTGCCAACTTCTTTAGGTTGGTGGTGAGAAATATTGACAATATGGCTAATGTGGAAGCTCTTTTGCTACAAGTCAGAGATAAAGGTTTTCCAAATTACTTCGGTCCTCAACGATTCGGCTTTGACGGTGCGAATCTGGATCGTGGCGTACAATATTTTGAAGGTAAGATTAAAGCATCTAAAAGCCAGCGTTCTTTCTATTTATCGGCAGCTCGTTCGTACTTATACAACTTGAATCTAGCAAGCTTGATAGAAAGTGGGGATGACTTGAGCGCTGATCTAAGCGGCCCACTATACGGAGACGAAACGCCAGGAAGTAACGAACTGACTGAGCCAGAGAAAGAAATTCTAGAGGCGCACCCTGCCTTTAAAAAAGGAATACATCAAAATCGATTGCGTTTAGAGCGGAGGCCATACCTTGTTGTCCCTGAGGCGATGTCTTGGTCAATGGGAGAGGCTGAGCTTGAACTAGAGTTTCAATTACCTACGGGAGTCTTTGCTACTTCATTGCTTGCCGAAGTGTTTAACTTGTCTCAAGGCTTGGGAGAGGGTAATCAAGGCATGCGGAGCACACGATGAGTTTACTGATATCCAATGATGACGGTATTAATGCTGAAGGTATACAGGTACTCTCGGAGGTTCTATCTTCCAAGTTCGAGGTGAAGGTGGTTGCACCGGATCGTGATCATAGTGGCGCAAGCAGTTCACTGACTTTGAGTCGCCCTTTGCGTGTAATGGAAACTGCAAATGGCCATTACTGTATTGATGGTACGCCGACCGATAGTGTTCACCTAGGGGTCTCATCACTTTTTGATCTTGACTTTGAGCGTGTGGTCTCAGGTATTAACTCTCATGAAAACCTTGGCGATGACGTGTTATATTCGGGGACAGTCGCTGCAGCGATTGAAGGGCGGTTTTTAAAGCAGCCCGCTATCGCTGTTTCCCTAGTGAACCAGGGTCAGTTTCATTATCAAACTGCAGCAAAAGTGGTACTCGATTTATTGGTTCGCTCTAAAGATTTGGAAGTGCCTGAAAGAACCATTTTGAATGTCAATGTGCCGGATGTGCCTTATGAGCAGCTTAAGGGAATTAAAGTCACGCGTTTGGGGCATCGGGCAAAAGGGCTTCCCCCAGAGGAAGTGTCAGACCCACGAGGTCGACAGCGATATTGGATATCGCTTGCAGGCGAGGGAGACGATGCCGGAGAAGGTACAGATTTTGACGCGGTAAAGAACGGTTATGTTTCAGTAACGCCGCTTCAAGTTGATATGACTCGTCATGAGCTGATATCACAAGTAAAAGATTGTTTAGAGGATTGAATATCGTGAGTCAGACACTTGATCTCGAAGGAATAGGAATGACCTCGCGCCGTACCCGGATGCGACTCATTCAGCGGCTCAGGGATGAGGGGATTACCAACGAGGATGTATTGGCAGTCATGCTGGATACGCCGCGGCATATATTCCTCGATGAGGCGCTATCTCATCGGGCTTATGAAGATACAGCTTTACCGATTGGGCACAACCAAACTATTTCCCAACCTTATATTGTTGCGAGAATGACTGAGTTGTTGCTGCAAACGGCGCCGCGTAGAGTTCTTGAACTTGGCACCGGCTCTGGGTATCAGGCGGCGGTCTTGGCTCAGTTGGTGGGTGAGGTCTATAGTGTTGAGAGAATTAATCCTCTGTTAGAAAAAGCGGTTCAACGCTTTAAGCTGCTAGGCTTGAATAATATCAGTACTCGTCATGCCGATGGCGGGATAGGCTGGCCGGAGCGTGGTTTGTATGACGCAGTGATTATGACGGCGGCGCCCACAGAAATTCCATTGGAGCTGGTTCGTCAGTTAAAAGAGGGCGGGCGGATGATTTTGCCTTTGGGAGATGCTCAACAAAGCTTAACTATTGTCACAAGAAAAGGCTCAAGTTATGAACAAAAGATAATTGAGCCTGCGATGTTCGTACCCTTTCTTCCAGGAACGATTCGCTAATAAATTTAAGATACAAAACGGCACCATAAAGAGGTAGATGTGAAAATAGATGGATGGGTTTTTATAAAGGGAGTGTTGATGGGTGCCGCTGATATTGTGCCGGGTGTTAGTGGTGGCACTATTGCTTTTATTACGGGTATTTATGAGCGCCTGCTACAAGCCTTAAATTCAATTCTTCCTACTTTGTTACTAGCATTAAAAAATAGAAGCTTAAAAGGAGTCTGGGAAAAGGCAGACGCCAGTTTTCTTCTTACTCTGTTTGTTGGCATTGTGACAAGCGCAATATCCTTGGCGAAGGTGATTACTTTTCTGCTGGCTAACTTTCCTATTCCTCTTTGGGCCGGCTTTTTTGGTCTCATCTTGGCGTCTGTATACATAGTGGGTCGTGAAGTAAGGGAGTGGAGCGTTGGCTTGGTTATCGCAATGCTATTGGGAGCCGTATTTGCCTGGGGCTTAACCTCAATGTCTCCAGCGAGTATTGATCAAACACTCTTTAACGCCTTTCTATCGGGTGTGCTTGCGATTTGCGCTATGGTGCTACCAGGTATCTCCGGAAGCTTTATCTTACTGATTCTGGGCACCTATGCTTATATTCTTGGGGCGGTGAAGGACTTTGATCTCGCCGTATTAAGTGTCTTTGTGCTGGGGTGTGGTATTGGTATTTTGTCCATTGCCAAACTACTTGTTTGGACATTTTCACGTTATAGAAAACTGACTTTGGCTGTTTTAACAGGCTTTATGATTGGTGCCTTGAACAAGGTTTGGCCTTGGAAGCAGGTTTTAAGCTATCGCGAAAACCGTCATGGTGAATTAGTACCTTTGTTAGAGGCTAATATTTCTCCGGATAAGTATGTAGCCTTAACGCAAGAGTCTTCCTATCTAGTGCTTGCAGTGATTTGTGCCATTGGTTCAGCTTTAATTGTATTGCTGCTTTCCCGCTTGGGCGCAAATAATGAGAAAGAGAACACAAAAAGTGTGTGATCTGTTTTAATAAGAGTGTTTCTTAGGGTAACACTGGTGTATTTTGCGGTAACGTTTAATTTGCTTATATTCTGAGCGAATAAGATAGAAGATGAATGACTTAGCTAAGTAACTTAATATTCTTCATTAAGTTAAAGAAGTAAAAAGAATTAAATAAAAAAATATTATAGCTATATGTTATGGAGAGGTTTGTCGAATTGTTTACTTTTTATCCGCTTTGTAATTTGGCGTGTTTAAAAAATAGGCGACCTCTTGCTTTTGTAACGTTTTGTATCTTAACGCTATTCCTTCTGGCCTCCTGTACCTCTCCATCAATATATCTAGATAAAAACTTTAACCCTCCAGTCTACTTTGGGCAGCATGTTGTACGTAAGGGAGATACCTTATATGCCATCGCATGGCGCTATGGCCGTGAGATGAAGGAGTTGGCGAGAGAGAATGGAATAAAGTCGCCCTATGTGATTGTGCCGGGGCAAAAAATAAATTTAGAACGTCGCAAAAACTCACAGAAATCGAACTTGAAAATATCAAAATCAGGGTCTAAGAGAAGAGGGAATGTAACAGAACGTAAAGAAACTATGCAGAATGGTAAAAACGTAACAAGAGATAAAAAAACCAAGCACATCAAGAACATAAATTGGCAGTGGCCTCATCTTGGCCCGATACTTGCCATGTATTCTATAAAAGGTTCTGTAGGAACTTCCCGTTCAAGTGGAATGAGCAAAGGGAAGTCTGCGGGTACGACTCTCAATAAGGGGGTCGATATTACCGGCAATTTGGGTTCGCCAATATATGCGGCCGCTGATGGAGAAGTAGTTTATGCAGGCAATGGCTTGTTAGGCTACGGAAACTTGGTAATTATAAATCATAATGAAACTTACCTCAGCGCTTATGCACATAACCAGCGGATACTAGTTAAAGAAGGACAAAAAATAATAAAAGGTCGCAAGATCGCAGAGATGGGGAGCTCTGACTCAAAACAGGTAATGCTTCATTTTGAAATTCGGCGCAATGGTGAGCCGGTTGACCCAATGAAATATCTGCCTGCGAGATAAAACTATCCTAAAAGGGAAAAATGCCAGTTGCGAGGCTGGTAGCGTATTTATTTAAACAGCTAGGTTGCATCATCAAGGATCTTGATGAGCAAACAATAAAAAGCGAGGCAAGACAGATGTCAGCAGAAAGAGAAGCGTACTTTGACGATGTAGTAGAAATTGATGGCGTTGAATCAGAAGAGACAACGACTGAAAGTTGGGGTTTTGAGGAAGAGGCTGAGACAGTCGTCACTCCGATAACCGCGAAAAAGAAAGCTAAGAAGACAGGCATAGACGGTCGCTCATCAGAAAGTCAGTCATACCGTCAGCTTGATGCGACACAAATGTACTTGAATGAAATCGGATTTTCTCCGCTTTTATCCCCAGAAGAAGAAGTTTATTTTGCTCGCTTGGCGCAGAAAGGTGATGCGGCCGGGCGTAAGAGAATGATTGAAAGTAACTTGCGACTCGTTGTAAAGATCGCACGTCGCTATGTTAATCGTGGTTTGACTCTACTTGACCTGATTGAAGAGGGTAATTTAGGCCTAATTCGCGCAGTTGAGAAATTTGACCCAGAACGTGGTTTCCGCTTCTCTACTTATGCAACATGGTGGATTCGCCAAACTATTGAGCGCGCAATCATGAATCAGACGCGTACAATTCGTCTGCCTATTCACGTAGTAAAAGAGCTGAATTTATATCTGCGTGCTGCACGTGAGTTGACTCAAAAACTTGATCACGAGCCATCGCCAGAAGAAATTGCAGATTTGCTTGATAAGCCTGTTGCTGATGTTAAGCGCATGTTGGGCTTGAACGAGCGTGTTGCCTCTGTTGATATGCCTATCGGCGGCAGTAGCGACAAATCATTACTAGATACAGTTGCTGATGAGTCAGCGTCTGATCCTGCAGAGTTGCTGCAGGATAGTA
>NZ_LWFE01001076.1:0-6299 GCF_001635675.1 Oleiphilus sp. HI0061
GAAAAGACCCGCATTAAAAAAATAAGGGCTAACACGGCCAGACTTAAGGGTGAATTCGCCGAACTTCAAAACTTTTGGATAGCAAATTCAATGAATTCGCGCTGGTGGGGCTTCATATTTGTATTTTCTTGCATTAATTGCGCCTAAATTGAAAGATATTACAGTGTTTTTCTTTTCAAAAAATGTGAATTAAGTATCATACCACGCAAATTAATTATGAGGCAGTTATGCGAGTAGTATCAATTAACGTAAATGGATTGAAGAGAGCTGCAGAAAATGGTTTTTTTGATTGGATGCGTGAGATCGATGCCGATGTGGTATGTGTCCAGGATCTGCAAGGCAAAGTTTATGATTTCGATGACGAAATCTTCCACCCCGAAGGTTATCAGGCTTATTTTATAGATGCTGAAAACCCTGAAGATGGCGGCGTGGGTATTTATACTCGCCACTTCCCCAAGGCAATTATGTATGGCTTTGCTTATGAGCCAGCAGATCGTGAAGGGCGCTTTATTCAGGCTGACTTTGAAAATGTTAGTGTTGCTTCAATGCTTGTACCCAATGCATTAGGCAAGCCTGAGAACCAGGAAGCAAAGGATAAATTCCAGGACGCGTTTCAAAGCCATCTGGAAAAAACTCTCCGTAAGCGTCGTCAGTTCATTTTTGCGGGCAGTTTCAATTCCGCGCATTTGGTGACAGATGCGAGCAAAAAATACCATGAGATGGACGTGAGTGGCTTTAAAGCGCATGAGCGAGACTGGTTCGATACGGTTTTCGATGACTTTGGTTATGTTGATGCGTTCCGCCATGTGAATGTTGAAAGAAATCAATATACCTGGTGGCCAGAGTGGGCCAAGGGTTGGCGAAAGAATGCAGGCTGGCGAACAGATTATCAGATCACGACCCAGATGATGCGTAATGTTATCGAAGATGGTTTTATTGATATGGACACGCGCTTCTCGGATCACGCACCTGTTATTATCGACTACGACGTGATTATGTAGTTTCGGTGATTAGAAATAAAAAAGGGATGGTTGCTACCATCCCTTTTTTTATTCTAGGCTTTCTTTACGAGTTTCGCGCTGCTTCCTGCAACTCAAATATCTCGTTAATGCCTTTCTTCGCTAGTGCTAACATGGCATTAAATTCGGACTCTTCAAACGCTTCACCTTCAGCAGTGCCCTGAATCTCGATAAAGCCGCCTTTGTCTGTCATGATCACGTTCATATCAGTTTCTGCTTCTGAGTCTTCCGGGTAGTCCAAGTCGAGAACGGGTGTACCTTTGTAGATGCCTACAGAAATCGCCGCAATCTTTTGCTTTAGCGGGATTTCTTTCAGTTTTCCTGCATCTACCAAGCCTTGAAGAGCGTCCATGAGTGCCACGCAGCCCCCAGAGATAGACGCTGTACGAGTACCTCCATCTGCCTGGATAACATCGCAATCGATTTGAATGGTGCGTTCGCCGAGTGCTTTCATATCAACAGCGGCGCGTAATGAGCGACCGATTAGACGCTGAATTTCGACGGTACGACCTGTTTGTTTACCCTTTGCTGCTTCACGGATCATACGTGAACCGGTAGAGCGAGGCAGCATGCCATATTCAGCGGTTAACCAACCTTGTCCTTCACCTTTTAGGAAGCGGGGTACCTTTTCGTCTATTGAGGCAGTACAGATAACTTTGGTGTCGCCAAACTCAACCAGGACAGAGCCTTCAGCATGTTTTGTGTAGTTTCGGGTGATTTTAATCTCGCGTGCTTGATCTGGTTGGCGTTCGCTTGGTCTCATAAAGTTCTTCCTATTGGGGAATTAAATAAAGGGGTACCGGGAAAATTTGCCGGCAAGTTTATCACTTTAAAGGTGGGTTTCTAAGTGCCTAGCGAGTAGAATTCGTAAATCAATTTGAACATACGTAACTGAGCTAAGTGGGGAAGTACCAATGCTGAAAAGCATGACAGGATTTGCACGTTTAGAACTTGAAAGTGAACAAGGTGTATTAACGTGGGAGCTAAGAACGGTCAATCATCGTTATCTCGAGCCTCACTTAAAAATACCGGATATGTTTCGTGAAGCGGAACCTAAACTCAGATCCTTGATGCGTAAGTACTTATCTCGGGGCAAGCTAGACTGTTCCTTAAAGTGGCAGCCCAGTAACCGTAAAGCTGATGGCTTGAAGGTGAATGCTGAAGTGCTCGCTCAGTTAAGTGAAGCCTGCCGTTCGGTAAATGAGTTATTTGATGACGTCGCACCGGTTGATGCGATCTCGGTGCTTCAATGGCCTGGCGTGATTGATAATGAGTCAGGTGACCGCCAGCAACTGTTGGCACAAGCCAATGAGTCCTTTGAGGCCTGCTTAAAAATATTATTGGAAAACCGTCAACGTGAAGGCACTCAGCTAGAGCCTCTGTTTGAAGAGCGTTTAGTCGCTATTGAAAATATCGTTAAAGAAGTGCGCGCCTGGTTGCCAGATATTCTTAAAAAGCAAAGCGAATTAGTGAAGAAGCGCTTCGAAGAAGCTTCTGTACAAATGGACAATGAACGCCTTGAACAAGAGATGGTTTTGCTAGCGCAGAAAACTGATGTGGCTGAAGAGCTTGATCGTTTAGATGCTCATGTAGTTGAAGTACGAAGTGTACTGAAGAAAAAGGAGCCGGTGGGGCGACGTCTTGATTTCCTTATGCAGGAGTTAAACCGAGAAGCCAATACCTTGTCATCTAAGTCTATCGTAACAGACACCACAAAAGCGGCGGTAGAGTTGAAAGTTTTGATCGAGCAGATGCGCGAGCAAGTACAGAATGTAGAGTAGAGCGCTACTTGCAAAAACAGAGAGTGCCAAGGCAAAGCCTAGGGCACTCTTTTGAACTAACTACTTGGAAGACTCAACAAGCTGCTCAGCTTGCTTAATCGGCATATGACGCACATCTTTACCTTTTACGATGTAGATCACGTGCTCAGCCAGATTACACGCATGGTCACCGATACGTTCCAAGGCACGTAGTACCCACATAACGCTGTGAATCTGGGAGATACTGCGAGGGTCTTCCATCATGAAGGTCATCAGTGAGCGAACCGCTGACTTGTACTCGGCATCGACAGCATGGTCTTCTTTCATAATATCCAGTGCCATATCGATATCGAAACGTGCAAAGGCATCGAGTGCACCATTGACCATTTGACCAACATGATCGCTGATGTGGCGAATTTCGACGTAGCCGCGAGGTGCTTTGCCCTCTTCAGTCAGGCGGATTGCCATTTTGGCAATCTTACTGGCTTCATCACCAATGCGTTCGATATCTGCAACCATTTTGATGATAGAAATGACTAAGCGAAGGTCACTCGCTGCCGGCTGACGTCGTGCAATCAACTGGGTACAGTCTTCGTCGATCAGTAACTCCATTGCGTCAACTTCTTGGTCTTTGTTACGGACCGTATCGGCGAGTTCGCTATTGTTGGTGATAAGAGCTTCTACTGCATCAGATACTTGACGCTGTACGATACCGCCCATATTTAGCAACTGGTTACGCAACTCAGATAAATCCTGATTGAATTGCTGGGAAATGTGCTGAGTGTGGCCGTCGTTTGTTGTAATACTCATATTTGCCTCTTTTATCCGTTAATGCAGCATAGTGTCATGTAGCGAGTTGATATAGTCCTAAACCTAACCGTAACGACCGGTTATATAGTCTTCAGTCTGCTTGTTACGTGGGTTGGTAAACAGCTCATCAGTGTTGCCAAATTCGATCAAGTCGCCCATATACATAAACGCCGTGTAGTCAGATACACGAGCAGCCTGCTGCATATTGTGGGTTACGATAACGATAGTATAGTCATCTTTTAGCTGGTGAATCAGTTCTTCAATTTTCAGCGTAGACAATGGGTCCAAGGCTGAAGCGGGTTCATCAAGCAGTAATACATCTGGTTTAACAGCAACGGTTCGTGCGATCACCAAACGTTGTTGCTGACCACCGGATAGACCCAATGCGCTATCATCAAGACGATCTTTAACTTCATCCCAAAGTGCTGCAGAACGTAGAGACCATTCTACTGTTTCATCTAGAATACGCTTTTTGTTGATTCCTTGAATACGCAGGCCATAAGCGACGTTTTCATAGATGCTCTTTGGGAAAGGGTTTGGCTTCTGGAATACCATACCAATGCGGCGACGAAGTTCAGCCACTTCGACTTTACGTTGGTAGATATCTTTACCTTCGTGCATGATTTTACCGGTGATGCTACAGCCATCAACCAAATCGTTCATGCGATTGAAGCAACGCAATAATGTCGATTTACCACAACCCGATGGGCCGATAAAAGCCGTTACTCGGTTCTGTGGGATCTGCATATTTACGCCGTGAAGGGCCTCTTTTTCACCGTAGCATAAGCGTAAATCGTCAACGGTTAGTGCAATTTTTTCGTCTTCCAGCTTTAGAGCTGCAGACTTACGCTGTAGTGAACTGATATCGATAGCGTGCGTCTTAGTTTCGGTTTGTGCGCCTGCTTGTGTCGTCGAATCATTTGTATCATTTTGCATAGTCATATCTCTTTCTGGTGTCTATCCAGTTAACTCAATAATTATTAAAACTCAAACCATTTCAGGCGCTAGTTAAACTTCTAATGCTTTGTACTTCTCACGTAGCTTGTTACGAATCGCGACTGCGCTTAGGTTTAGCATTGCAATAACGATAACCAATAATAGCGAGGTTGCGTAAACAAGTGGTCGTGCCGCTTCGACGTTAGGGCTCTGGAAGCCAACATCGTAGATATGGAAGCCTAAGTGCATAAACTTCTGGTCCAAATGCAGATAAGGGTAGTTGCCATCTAGCGGTAATGAAGGCGCTAGCTTAACCACACCTACCAGCATCAATGGCGCAACTTCACCCGCTGCACGAGCAATCGCAAGAATAACACCGGTCATCATTGCAGGGCTTGCCATAGGTAGTACGACACGCCAGAGTGTTTCAGCTTTGGTTGCGCCCAAGGCCAGGCTACCTTCACGAATGGATCTTGGAATACGTGATAAGCCTTCTTCAGTCGCTACAATAACCACTGGCAATGTCAGGATCGCTAGCGTGACTGAAGCCCATAACAAACCACCGGTACCTAGCGTCGGCGCGGGTAATGCCTCAGGGAAGAAGGCCTGATCAATACCTGAGCCCAGGAAGTAAATAAAGAAGCCCAGGCCAAATACACCGTATACGATAGAGGGAACACCGGCGAGGTTGTTAACCGCGATTCGGATAATTCGGGTAATTGCACCCTGGTGTGCATATTCACGCAAGTAAACAGCGGCGATAACGCCTAGTGGTGTCACCATGATAGACATGACGATTACCATCAAAACCGTACCGTAAATAGCGGGGAAGATACCGCCTTCTGTGTTGGCTTCACGCGGGTCATCGCTAACAAACTCAACTAGCTTCTCAATATAGAAGGAGATCTTCTCAGCCAGCGACATTTTGTTAGGCTGGAATGCGCGAACAACGTGGGCTATCTCGATTTCTCGCTCTTGGCCATCCGCTGTTGTTGCGACGAGACTGTCACGATTGATTTGCGTGTATAAATCACTCAGGCGTGATTGCAGCCCTTTGTATTGATTATCGAGCGCTGCGCGTTCTTCTTTAAGCGCTAATTGACGCTGAGCTGTTAGCTCATTGTTTAGCTCATAAGAGCGCTCTTTTAGGCGTAAACGCTCGATTTGGCTGTTGATGCTGCCGATCTCGGCCTTTTCGATCGTATAGATCTCATCATGAATGCTCAATGCACGTTCGATACGCTTGCTCAGTTCATCCCATGCGCCATTTCCAGAGGCGACAACCTGGCCGCTTTCTTTTACATCTTTAAGGTAGCCGTAGAAGTTACCCCATTCGCGACGTTCCATTGCGATAATATCTTCAGGGTAATGACGATTACTTAAGGAGGCATCCAATACCCAGCGGAAGTCACTGCCCGTTACATCCCGGTTACCCATTTTAAGCAGGTGACGATCCATAAACTCGACGCCTTGAGGAACCTTGTAACCAGCCTCTCTCAGCTGAACAGCAGAAACACTTTCTGTTTCGACCAGCTCACCCATGATTTTATAGGTACCGCCATTTCGGTTTTCTACATCAGCCTCGACGACATCATGTGCCCAGAAGTGCACTAAACCACGTGAAGCGATCAGGATTAACAGGCTAAAGACCATCACCAAGCTGATTGCGACCGCGCCAGCGTTTAACCAAACCCAAGGATCGCCGTCTTTAAACCATTTCTTTAAAGGTACTCTCATGATTTTAATCCTTAAATTACGCTGTACTTAGAACGAA
>NZ_LWFE01001077.1:0-853 GCF_001635675.1 Oleiphilus sp. HI0061
CTTCGCAGCATGCGGATCAGCAAGAATTGCATCAGCCAGACGACTCCAATCTTTACGGATTCGGTACATCATCAAGCGGCTTTGCGCTCGAGCAACCGGATATACTGGCAACAAAGGAGGGTGCGGAAAGCGCTCATCCAAGTACTCCATCATAATATCCGACTCATAAAGTACTAAGTCGCGGTCAACCAAAGTAGGCAAGTCATTGTATGGATTATGATCAGAAAGCTCAGCAGGCTTGTTATCTGGGTCAACGTTAACAACGTCAACTGCGACACCTTTTTCCGCTAAGACTATTCTTACCCGGTGACTGTAATGGCTCTCACCATCAGAAAAAAACGTCATGGACGAACGTTTGGTCACAACACCCATATACTTACCTCAACCTTTAAATCAGATTTACTGCACTGATAGCACAGTTTTAAATTTGGGCAGAATTATACACGATTTACAAGCCAGTCGTGAAAATTCTCTTGGATAGAAACAAAAAAAGCCCTCCATGCCTACACATGGACGGCTTTTATTCTTCTTTCTAGCTAACTAGTGAATATCTCTCCAATACTCTTTGTTCAAGAAGTATGCAAAAACAAACAAAAACGCTAGGAATATAAGAACATTTCGGCCAAGTGCCTCACTTTCAAGCCTAGAAGGCTCACCAACATATTCTAAAAAGTTAACCAGATCATAGATCGCTTCGTCATATTCAGCAGGACTCAAGCTTCCTTCTGTCGCATATTCAGAACAACCACTACTCTTAACAATATTTCCGCTTAATGGATCAACAACAGGCTCAACACCTAACTCTGGCGCGACAGCACAAACACCCTGCAAACCAGCTAGTACGTGCGGCATA
>NZ_LWFE01001078.1:0-25688 GCF_001635675.1 Oleiphilus sp. HI0061
CAGAATCACGCTTAGCTCTGATACTCGCATACCATTGTGAGGGGTTTATTATCTCACCGTCCTCTTCACTAACTTCGGGATATGGAAGTTTGTTCTGGTGGCAATAGCTAGCGACTTTAGGGTGCGCCCAGCGAAAGAAAGTTTCCTGATAGGTTTTACCATCTAAACGAACCTGATCATAAGACCCAGCCAAGGACCGCTGCCTTTGCGCTTCAGCGAGAATAATGGCTGCGGCAACCGATACGTTAAATGACTCCACCATACCAAGCATCGGAATCACAATATGCTGATCCACCTTGGCCGCTGCGATATCACTGACGCCCTTCTTTTCATTACCTAATAGAATCGCGCAAGGCTTAGTATAGTCAACATCCCTATAATCAATTGCGCTATCAGACAGATGCGCAGCATAAACCTTATAGTCCTTTTCATGCAGGGTATCAATCGCCTCTGGCATTGACTCATGTCGAACAATATCCACCCAACGATCACTGCCCATTGCCGTACCACTATAAGGGCGATGCTTATCCCAGGGCCATACCATATTTAGTTCTTGGATACCGACCGCATCGCTGGTTCGAACCAGTGCAGCAATGTTTCTCGGCTTATGAATCTGTTCTGTCAGTAGCGTTAAATCTGGCTGTCTGAGGTCTAACGTGCGCTTTAGTTTTTGGTAACGTTCTGGTGTCATGTCTTATCGAGTGACTAAAATTAGAATATTAACAACGGCCATTGCCAGCAAGCACAACCATGTAAACAAAGTACCGTAAAAACGACCTTTAGTCGGACCATTCTTCTTCGATAAGCCATAAGCATGTGCAATACGAGACAATAGTAGCGTCAGTCCGAACACATGTATAAGCCAGGGTGTTAAGTGGTTTAACTCGAGCATTAGCAGTAAAGCAATCCCTACAGGTATATTCTCTACTGCATTAGCATGCGCTCGCACAGCGCTCTTCATTGCTTTTGAGCCAGTATCATCACCAATGGATATTCCCTCATCTCTACGAAAGGTTGTCACCCGATAAGCTAGAAACACGATAAGGATCACTAACAATGAAGCATATAATGGACTAATAAATAACATGGTCATTCTCCTGGCTTTTTATTCTGATAATAAGTAACGCGGGCAGAAGGATCTACGACTTGTCTGGTCGCCCACCCGAAGGAAAACTGGCAACAGAACTGCGGCTTCCAGAGATCTTGGGCGTGCCTTCTTGCTCAACCTCATCAATTCTGACGATCGCATTCATTGGAATATAAGTTCGTTTAACACCAGTAAACTCGTTCTTCAAACGCTCCTCACTAGGATCTACAAGCAATTGACTCTTTTCACCAAAAAGAAGCTGCTCCACCTCAATGAAGCCGTATAGTTCCGAGGGATATACATGAGAAGCGTAAATCTCGTAGATATCTTCATTATTATAAAAAATAACTTTGTAGGTTTTTTTAAGGCTCATAAGGACAAGTAGTACCGAAGCGTTTTAAGGACGCGCTATCATAACAGAGAGCAGTAAAGTGACAAACCAAGAACTTGTCTCAAGCCATAAATTAAAAAACCAGCTAACTAATATAGAAAGCTGGCTTCATCACGATGAGATTGTAACGTTTATTCTAAACGGCTACTTTTCGTATCGATCACTTTTCTTCACATATTCCAAAGCGTCGATTACCGCTTTGCGTGCCTTGTCTTCAACCTCATGACTTTCAGTGGGTGAGGTGTAGAAAAACATATCCACTTCATGGCGAATGTATCGTGGTGGCAAATGGTTTAAGGCTATACAAAGCACATCGGTGAGAACATCCTCATCAAAATCCTGCCCTTCTACCTCTTTAGCCAGTGTTTCAATTACCAAGGATTCGTAGTAATTCTGAATATTATCAAGAAGTGACATTAATATACCTCGTACTATCAGCAACAATTTTTATGTTTAGATCGATTTACACTCATGTAGATCGTCCCAGCCATTAAAGCATCTAAAGATAGAGTCTAGCATCTAAAACAATTAACAACAGAGCCAGTTTCAAAATGGCGATCAAAAAGCGGTAGAAAGCCTGTTTTCATTTAGTTACCCAATCACAACCCAATTAACAATAATTAATCGCATCTTGGCTGGCTAGGCCTGCGCTGATCACATACAATCGGAAGTAACCGTATATTTTATATGCTCATTTATTGGCAAAATTATTCTTATGATGATAACGAAGCGAAATATTTACACCCTTCTACTTAGCGTTCTAATCAGCTCGCTTTCCCTTTCTGTTTACGCTAAAGAAAGCAAAGCAGAATTTACTGAAGAACTCGCTCCAACAAGAGCCCAACAAGAAGCAAGCCTGTATGTTGCTCGCTCATTATCGCTAAATCATTACCGCAAGCAGCACATCGATAAAACACTTTCTGAGAAGGTTTACGAAAACTACCTTGATTCACTCGATCCCTCTCGAATTTATTTTCTTAGCGAAGATATTACAGAGTTCGAGATTTACCGCTTTCGCTTAGATAGTGCCTTAAAAACTGGTCAGTTAGACCCTGCATTCAGAATTTATAACCGCTACCAGACGCGAGTAATCACTCGCCTCAATAAACAAATTGAATTTCTCAATACCAAGCTGAACACCTTAGACTTTACTAAAGACGAATATATTTTAACTGACCGTTCAGAAGTAGACTGGGCAACAAGTGAAACAGAGCTGGATAATATCTGGCGCAAGCGAACTAAAAATACGGCCCTGTCTCAAAAACTAGACGGTAAAACCAACGAAGAAATTAAAGAGTCCTTACTAAAGCGTTATCAAAACCAGCTAAAGCGAACTCTACAAGTAAGAAGTGAAGATGCATTTTCTGCCTACATGAATGCCTTCACTACCCTATACGATCCTCATACCACCTATTTTTCACCACGCTCTTCAGAAAATTTCAACATTAATATGAGCTTATCCTTAGAAGGTATCGGCGCCGTACTACAAGCAGATAATGAATTTACTAAAGTGGTCCGTCTAGTTGCTGGCGGGCCAGCACAGAAACAAGGCAAACTTCACTCTGCTGACCGTATTGTTGGTGTTGCCCAAGGAGAGAAAGGCGATATGGTTGAGGTAATTGGCTGGCGACTTGATGAAGTCGTTGAGCTCATTAGAGGCCCCAAGCATTCTAAAGTCAGACTCAAAGTCATACCGCATACTGCCAAACTAGATACTGACACAATAGAAATTAAAATCGTTCGCGACAAAGTTAAGCTCGAGGAACAAGCGGCTGCCAGTTCAGTACTTGATATAGAGCGCGACGGAAAAAATCATCGAATTGGCGTTATTGATATCCCAACTTTCTACGCTGACTTCAAAGCCATGCAAGAAGGTGACCCAAACTATAAGAGCACGACACGAGACACGCTCAAATTACTAAAAGAAATGCAGGCAGAACAAGCTTTAGACGGACTTGTGATTGATTTACGCGGGAACGGTGGCGGCTCTCTCGATGAGGCTAATCAACTAACCGGACTATTTATACATGAAGGCCCTACCGTGCAAATCAGAGGAGCCAATCACCGCATTGAGGTATTGGATGATCCCGATCCTAAACTGATGTACGACGGTCCGCTCATTGTCTTGGTAGATAGACTAAGCGCCTCTGCCTCTGAAATCTTTGCTGGCGCAATTCAGGATTATGGTCGCGGTATCGTAATGGGTACACCAACATTCGGCAAAGGGACTGTACAAGCAGTTCGCCCACTTAACCATGGCCAGTTAAAAATAACACAAGCCAAGTTTTATAGAATCTCTGGCGCTAGCACCCAGCACAAAGGCGTTGTCCCGGATATTATTTTACCTGACACCATTGATACTTCGAAAGTAGGTGAAGATGCCCTGGATCACGCACTTGAGTGGGACTCCATTGCTTCAGCCAAATTTAGCAAGGTGGGCGCCTTGAGCCCGCTTAGCCAAAAACTAGCCGAGAGCCATATCACACGTATTACACAACATCCTGAATACGTACTTTTGTTAGAAGAAATAGAATTACTAGAATCTCAGCGCGGTATAGAAAAAGTAACGATTAACGAACAAAAACGAAAAACCGAAGACGAAGCCTTCGACAAGGCACGCTTGGACTTACTTAACAAGCGCCGCCGACTTGAACAAAAGCCAGAATTTGAATCTCTTCAGGCCTGGCGTGACAGCGAAGATGAAAAGCCTATTGAAACAGACAAAGCACAAGAACCAGACTTTATCGTTGAGGAAAGTGCTGAAGTCTTATTAGACTTTATTTCTTTACAGCAAGTTAGCGCGAATGCCTTAGCCAATGCTCTTTAGCAATAGAGCTTGATTCGGTAACACTCGACACTGATATAGCGTGGCACGACATATGAGCGAGAAAAACTCTGAAAAGCCCAAGTCAGATGAAAAAAAGTCTGCAAACTCTCGCTCCAAGAGTGAAAAAACTGAACCTTGGGTGTCTGAAGAGTCTATCAGTAACTTTTTAGGGCGTGTTTCAGGTGCAACCACGAGCGCCTTCAAGTTCGCTAAGAAAACTGGCGGCACGTCCTATAAAGTCGGCAAGGCCATCATTCAGTCGCAGGACCAATTAAAACTTATGGTATCTGCCGGTCAGTCCCTTAAAGACCTTCGCGAGGTTGCCGGCCTGACAGTTAGTGAGCTTAGCGAAGCTGTAAACCTGAAAGATAAGTCCGTTATCGAAGCTGTAGAGAATGGCACAGCCACTCTCTCTTTCGAACTAATACTCCGCCTGGCCGCCCTTCTTGCCAGAAACGACCCTATTCCTTTCATTCTCAAATACAGTAGAACCTACGCACCAGACACATGGAAAATCTTGAATGACTGGGGTGCCGGACGCCTTCCTCTTCATTATGAAAGAGAGCGACAGTTCATCAATATTTACCGTTCTCAAGACCAAGCGAGACAGCTATCGGATGAAGGCTACGAACGCGTTCTTGAGTTTACTAAACAAGCATTCAATATGTCTCTTCACTTTATCGCTGAGCAGGAAGATGCTTTACAAGAAATGATTGAGACTCAAGAGGAACAGATGGAAGTGCTCAGATCCAAAATGAGCCAGGTACATAAGCACAAAACGCAAGCACCAAGCGATGATAGTGATGCAAAACAAAACTCCGATGAAACGCCAGCTGAGGGCAAACCCAATGAACAGCAAAAAGACGCGCCCTGATCTCCCCTCCCTTTAAGCACTCTTTTCATCGAAGTTCGTGATATAGTCCCCTAAAGATTCTATTCATCCTCTAGCCTACGACACTGAAGTATAACTATTCGTTAATATTTTGAGAAAACGCAACCTTACCGAAGGCAATATCAGCCAGCAGCTCTACAAAATGACGGTTCCTATGATTGGCGGCATCTTGGCCATCATGTCGATGAACATTGTAGACACCTATTATGTCGGACAACTCGGCACTCGCGAACTCACCGCAATGAGTTTTACCATTCCAATTATCTCTATCCTATTAAGTCTGGCATTTGGCATTGGCATTGGAACTTCTTCCGTTATCGCTCGTGCAATTGGGGCTCAACAACATACCTTAGTGCAAGCATACTGCACACAAGCGATATTAATCGCCCTGATCGTAGCCATCTGCTTTGCCGTACTTGGCTACCATTTTATGGATCCGATCTTCACCCTACTTGGCGCACCGCAGGACTTGTTTGAGCTCATACATGAGTTTATGGATATTTGGTTTCTAGCCAGCTTTGTAGTGGTTATACCGATGGTCGGTAATTCGGCTATTCGCGCTGCCGGCAATACAAAACTACCCAGCATGGTTATGATAAGCGTTGCAATAGTGAATATGATATTAGACCCCATTCTAATTTTCGGCTTGCTTGGTTTCCCTAAACTTGGGCTAGCTGGCGCTGCCATATCAACCGTTTGTGCGTATTCGATTGCCCTGGTAATTGGTTTGTATGTATTGATAAAGAAGTTCGACTTCTTGAGCCTTAAGAGCTGCTATGGCCGGGTATTACAAAGCTGGCAGGCAATCCTCAAAATAGCTGTTCCCGCTGTAGGAACAAATCTAATTGCACCACTTTCAATCGCGATAACAACCTGGCTTGTAGCCCGATTCAGCCCCGAGTCTGTTGCCGGTTTTGGTGTTGCGTCACGTATTGAAGCAATCTTTCTTGTCGTAATTATGGGGCTAACCTCCATTATGGGCCCTTTTGTTGGCCAAAATTGGGGCGCAGAAAAACATGACCGGGTTTTCGAAGCACTTAAGATGAGCTTCAAGTTCGTTGCACTTTGGGGACTGGGGGCAAGCGTTTGTTTATGGCTATTTGCCAAGCCTCTAACCGGGTTGTTTTCGGCAGACGAATCAGTTATTGAGTCCTCCACCCTCTACTTATACTTAGTGCCTATCAGCTATCTATTTCTTGGCATCATTATGCTGAGCTCGTCAGCAGCTAACGGTATCGGCAGACCAATGCCCTCTTTGGTCATGTCACTTCTACGCTTAATCGTAATTTTTATTCCCTTGGCATTAGCGCTTGGTAATTTTTTTGATCTCGCGGGTATATATCTGGCCACAAGCCTTGCTAATATAATAGTTGGCACGGGTGCACTGTATTGGGTGCGCCACCTCAATAAAAGTAATTTAAAACATTCTTCACATATGGAACTCAAAGAGAGCAAAAGCAATGCCTAGAAACAATCGACTTGTCTACTCCACCGAAACAGGGCGAACTTGTCCAGAGTGTGAACAAGCCATTGACGAATGCACTTGCTCTGCAGACCAAACTCCAGAGGGAGACGGCATCGTACGTGTAAGCCTCGACACGAAAGGCCGAAAAGGCAAAGGTGTGACCGTCTTAAGTGGAATACTGCTAAAAAACAACGAGCTAAAAGGTCTCGCCAAAGAGCTCAAAAAGAAATGTGGTGTCGGTGGTGCAGTGAAGGATGGAAATATCGAAATCCAAGGCGATCACCGTGAACTGCTATTGAAGATTCTTACTGAGCAAGGCTACAAAGTAAAACGTTCAGGCGGATAAACACTAAAAATAGGAAGACAGATATGGAACTAGTTATTGGTAATCAGAATTATTCATCATGGTCACTTCGGCCCTGGCTATTACTGACTCACTTTGACATCCCGTTCGACGAAATTAAAGTATTCCTTTTTGAAGAAAATACCCATCAGCGCCTCGCGGATTACTCCCCCACCTTCAAAGTTCCTGTACTGATTGATGACAAGGAAGGTAAGGACCTTACAGTCTGGGACTCATTGGCAATTTGTGAGTATGTTTCCGAGCAATATCTTAAAGGTAAAGGCTGGCCTGAAGACCCAAGTGACAGAGCCACTGCCCGAGCCTACTGCGCTGAAATGCACTCAGGTTTTCCAGCCTTAAGAAGCGCCCTGCCTATGAACTGCCGGGCTACTCGTAAAGTCAACCTCCATGAGGACTGCATTAAGGATATTCAACGCATCGACGGCATGTGGCAAGATGCGCTCAACCGCCATGATGGCGATTGGTTGTTTGGAGAGTTCTCCATTGCCGACTGCATGTTTGCTCCGGTTGCTTCCCGTTTTGCGACTTATCAAATTGAAGTATCGGATACCAGCAGAGCTTATATCGACCGCTTGCTTACCCTACCTTCAATGAAGCATTGGTACGAAGCAGCCCTAAAAGAAAAAGAAGTGATCGGAGAAGATGAAGCCGGCACCGACGTAGACTAGCACCAGCTCGCTTCATAGCCCGGTTTCGACAAGACCTCTTTAATATTGGCTCGTAATATTCGGTAACCAACGTTTCCAAAGAGTTCTTGTCGACCATTATTCATAATCCATGAAGGACTGCCTTTAATATTCAGTTCTGCTGCTTTCTGATAGTCGCTCATCAATAGTGCTGCCGCATCACCTTCATCAATCAAGGTTTTTAATGCATCGCTATCCATACCACTTTGCTTAGCCAGCAAGAGCACATTATCAAGCAAGCCCACATCCAGATTATCGACAAAAAAACTTTTTTGCACTAACAGCATTAAATCAGCAGAGCGCTGAGGGCTATACGCTAGCTCACAAGCCTTGAGGACTAAGTGCGCATTCAAAGAGGATTTTGGCCGCACAGTCTTCCAGATTTCCGGGTTAACCGGCGCATTATCATAAGGAGCCGCAGCATCTTGCACATGACGACCGAAGCCTTCGTAGCCACCGCGCTCCCCCCATTGTTTTGCCATTCGCGTTTTCGTATCGCCGAAGAGGTTAATATAATGTCGGCGCAGCAAAACCTGCTCCCCCCACTCTTCTTTCATTTCCTCAATTCGTCTTTGGGCAATCCACGCCCAGATACACAGAACATCACTAAAGTAATCGATTACCAAGGGCTCGTTATTGTTCACTTAACCTTCCTCTTTTAGCTCACATCATCAATTAAACCTTAACTATATTAGACAATACTAATATAGTTTTAGGAATATACCTAGTGATTGACGTAAAAGAGATGTACACTCTGCGAAAATTACTCCCTCAAATCTGTCTGAACAGGTACGTATACTTTGGCAAAAATCGGTCGCAATAATTTATTAGAAGTTATCAAATTCGAGCCTCAGGGCGCCTACCTACAAGGCGGCTGGCTTGGTGAAATACTTCTGCCAAAACGCTATGTGCCTGAAGATTGTGAAGTTGGTGATCCGCTTAATGTTTTCGTCTACCTTGACTCCAAAGATCGCTTTATCGCCACGACCCAAACACCACGGGCGCAAGTGGGCGAAGTCGCGTTTTTAGAAGTAACGGATGTAAATAATATCGGCGCTTTTTTAGACTGGGGGCTACCAAAGGATTTGCTGGTACCTTATAACCAACAACATATGACAATGGAAGTTGGAAAGTCTTACCTTGTATACATATACACTGATGAAGAAACTCACCGCATTGCCGCGTCAACAAAACTCAACAAGTATATTGGTCGCCTCCCTAACGATTATAAACAAGGCCAAAAAGTAGACTTAGCAATCTCTGCTACAACGGACTTAGGCTACAGTGCCGTTATTGACAACCAATATTGGGGCCTTTTATTTTTTAGTGATGTCGTCCGCCCCCTCAAGATTGGCCAAAAAGTTAAAGGCTTTATCAAGCAAGTTAGAAATGACGGTAAAGTAGACCTGTCGCTTCATGCTCCCGGATTTAAGAAAATAGAAAATTTAGCCGAGAGAGTGCTCGACAGGTTAGAAAAAAGTGAAGGCTACCTGCCTCTTTCTGACAAGAGTAAGCCAGAGGAAATATACGATGCATTTTCAATCAGTAAAAAAGCATTCAAGACCGCAATAGGCACACTTTATAAACAACGGCAGATCCGTATAGAGAGTGATGGTATCTACCTGATTAAAACCGGCGAATAATATAGCGAGACACACAAGGTGCATGACCAGTCCCACGACCCTCTTCATGGAATGACTTTAGAAAAGATTCTTATAAAGCTTGAATCTCATTTCGGCTGGGAAGAACTAGGCAATAGAATTCCTGTTCGTTGCTTTCAATACGACCCGAGCATTAAGTCCAGCTTAAAATTCCTAAGAAAAACCCCTTGGGCTCGTAGCAAAGTTGAAGCGCTTTATATCGACTTATGTAACAGCCCATGGCAGAAAAAATAGCTGCCTAAATAAATTAAATACGACTATTTTTTGCCCAGGCATAAAATGTTACGTTTTTTTTCAAACTTTCGAAAAAAATCCTGTATACTACCGCAAATTTTTTTCCGCCCTGAACTTATTGAGTAGAATAATGACAGATCTATCCAAATACAGAAATATAGGCATCTTCGCTCACGTTGATGCTGGTAAAACAACCACTACAGAACGTATTCTAAAGCTAACTGGTAAGATCCATAAGACTGGTGAGGTTCACGATGGTGAATCTACAACTGACTTTATGGAGCAGGAAGCTGAGCGTGGTATTACTATCCAGTCTGCAGCGATCACAACCTTCTGGGATGATCACCGCATGAACATCATAGATACTCCTGGACACGTTGACTTCACAGTAGAAGTATATCGTTCTTTGAAAGTTCTTGATGGTGGTATCGGTGTATTCTGTGGTTCTGGTGGTGTTGAACCTCAATCAGAAACAAACTGGCGTTATGCAGATGAGTCTGGCGTTGCTCGTATCATCTTCGTAAACAAGCTTGACCGTCTAGGTGCTGACTTCTTGAAAGTTGTTGACCAGGTAGAGAACGTACTAGGCGCTAAGCCGCTAGTTATGACTCTTCCAATCGGAACCGAAGATGACTTTGTTGGTGTTGTCGATATTCTTTCTAAGAAAGCTTATGTTTGGGATGACACAGGCCTACCTGAAAACTTCAAAGTAGAAGACGTTCCAGCCGATATGGTTGACGATGTAGACATGTATCACGAGCAGTTGATTGAAACAGCTGTTGAGGTTGATGACGACATCATGATGGCGTACATGGAAGGCGAAATGCCAACTACGGAACAGATCAAAGCCTGTATTCGTAAAGGTACTAATGACCTGACATTCTTCCCTACTTACTGTGGCTCTGCATTTAAGAACAAAGGTATCCAGTTAATTCTTGATGCTGTTGTTGACTACTTGCCTTCACCCACAGAAGTTATTCCTCAGCCATTGACTGATGAAGTGGGCGAGCCAACTGGCGAAGTTGCTACAGTTGCTGTTGACGAGCCATTCCGCGCACTTGCATTTAAGATCATGGATGACCGTTTCGGCGCACTTACCTTTATCCGAGTTTATTCAGGTAAGCTGAACAAAGGCGACACAGTACTTAACTCCTTCACAGGTAAGACTGAGCGTATCGGCCGTATGTGTGAGATGGAAGCTGAAGATCGTAACGAGCTAGATTCAGCTCAAGCTGGTGACATCCTTGCAATCGTCGGCATGAAAAACGTTCAAACAGGTCACACACTTTGTGATCCCAAGCACGAATGTACACTTGAAGCGATGGTCTTCCCTGAGCCAGTAATCTCGATTGCTGTTAAGCCTAAAGACAAAGGCGGTTCTGAGAAAATGGGTATCGCGATCGGTAAGATGGTTGCAGAAGATCCAACATTCCAGGTTCACACTGACGAAGACTCAGGTGAAACAATTCTACGCGGAATGGGTGAGCTTCACCTAGACATCAAAGTAGACATCCTGAACCGTACTTATGGCGTTGAGCTAGAAGTTGGTGAACCTCAGGTTGCATACCGTGAAACAATCACGGCTGAAGTTGAAGATTCATATACGCACAAGAAGCAGTCTGGTGGTTCTGGTCAGTTCGGTAAGATCGATTACCGTATCAAGCCAGGTGAGCAGAATTCTGGTTTCACATTCTCATCTACAGTTGTAGGTGGTAACGTACCTAAGGAATTCTTCCCAGCTATCGAGAAAGGCTTCCAAAGCATGATGGAGACCGGTGTTCTTGCTGGCTTCCCAGTACTAGATGTTGAGGTTGAGCTGTTCGACGGTGGTTTCCACGCGGTTGACTCCTCTGCTGTTGCATTTGAAATTGCTGCAAAAGGCGCTTTCCGTCAGTCAATTCCAAAGGCACAACCTAAGCTTCTTGAGCCAATCATGAAGGTTGACGTATTTACGCCTGAAGATCACGTTGGTGACGTAATTGGTGATTTGAACCGTCGTCGTGGCATGATCGAAGGTCAGGATGCAGGCGCTTCTGGCGTGCGCATCAAAGCAAATGTACCACTTTCAGAAATGTTTGGTTACATCGGCTCACTACGTACAATGACCTCTGGTCGTGGTCAGTTCTCTATGGAATTTGATCACTACGCACAATGCCCTAACTCTGTTGCTGAAAAAGTAATGGAAGAAGAGCGTGCAAAGAAAGCAGCTAAGTAATCTTTAGCTAGCCTTCAAAAAAGCGATCTTCGGATCGCTTTTTTTATGCCTGCAATTTAGCTACAAACCTACAACGACCAAATCAAAATGGCACCGGGATAACCACGTACATAACTCTACTCAGCTTCATTTATACGCAGCAATACTGTTATAGACCAGCGACTTAGCTTTCCCGACCTGAAAGAAATACACTATTCTGGAATAGCTAGAATTTCCCAGGCACAAAAAAAGGCGAGCTAATGCTCGCCTTTAGTCATTCTAAACCATACTACTGAATAGTCAGTGGGCTAGTCGTTAAAAGTTTACCTACAGCACTCCCTGCCGCAATACCCAGCGTTTTCGTGAAGCGCTCAAAGGGGTCTGGCTGCGGCGTAAAATCAATAATTTCCTCAGCTCCAACCACTTCTCTTGCAACATAACCTGCACTACCCAAACCATCAACCAAACCTTTTTCCAAGGCCTGCTCACCACTCCAGATCAGACCACTAAAGATCTCTTCATCAACCTTCAACCGCTCTCCACGCCCTTCTTTCACTTTAGCAATAAACTGCTGATGCGTGGTATTCAGCACCGACTCCCAAAACTCAACCTCATCACCCTTTTCATCGCTAAAAGGATCTAGAAAGCCCTTATGAGCTCCCGCTGTATATAAACGTCTTTCGACGCCAAGCTTCTTCATCGTATCAACAAAACCAAAACCTGAAGCCACTACACCGATAGAACCAACCAAACTTGCCTTATCAGCGTAAATCTTATCCGCAGCCGCAGCAATGTAATATGCACCTGAAGCACCAATATCGCTGATCACTGCATAGAGTGGCGTTTCAGGGTATAAGCCACGAAGTCGTTTAATTTCATCATAAACATACCCTGATTGAACCGGGCTGCCACCAGGACTATTAATGCGCAAGACAACAGCTTGAGTTCCCTCAGCTTCAAAAGCTGCTCTCAAACCCGTCACCAAAAAGTCTGCATTCGCCTCTTCGCCTGAAGCAATCACACCTTCCAGATTAACCAATGCGGTATATTGTTCAGTATCACTTATCTTATCCGGCGATAAACCCTCGCTCATCATAAACAATAAGACAAAAAGATAAGCAAATGTTAGCAGCTTAAAAAACACACCCCAGCGACGAGCCTTACGCTGCTCAACACCTAACTGAGAAACAGTCTTTTCAATCAACTTCCACTCTTTAGTATTATTCTCTGAATCCAAAATTTACTACCCTCTAACTTACATTCAGCTTTATCAGCTCTGAAAAATGATCAATTATTGCTTTTGGCTCATGTACGGACAAGCGACTCACTTCATGAACCCCATAACTCACACCGATTGCATCCATCCCGAAATTTGAAGCCATCTTCAAGTCATACTCCGTGTCGCCAACCATCACGCACTCTTTCGCAGGCACACCATAGTATGAACAAATCTCTTCCAGCATCATTGGGTGAGGTTTTGAGCGTGTTTCGTCCGCACAGCGCTCAATATCAAAATAGTGCCCAAGCCCGGTCGCCTTTAACGCGAGATTCAAGCCATTTCGACTCTTACCTGTAGCAACTGCCAAACTAAGACCACCCGCCTTAAGCGCCTCAAGCGTCTCAATAACGCCGTCAAACAGATTTTCCTGCGTCATCTCACGGCGAAAAAAGAACTCCGCATAAGATTGCCGCATATTTTCAACATCCTTATCCGACAGGCTTGGATACAAGCTTTGCAAAGCCTCCACCATCCCTAAACCAATAATATTCTTATAGGCATCATGCCCGAGATCGGGCAAGGAGAGCTTATTAGCGGCATACTCAAGACTCGCAACAATATGCTGCTCAGAGTCGACTAAAGTCCCGTCCCAATCAAATATATATACAGGGTACTTCATAACACTACACCAAGCCCATCTTTTTCAAATTAGCTTCATATACTTCGTCGTAGGGCGCCTCAAAACTCATCGCCCTACCGCCAGGCAAGGTAAAGTGAATCTCTTTTGCATGCAGCATCAATCGAGCTTTTTCCATTCCTCTAAACTGCACCAAATCGCGCGGGATATACTTATCATCCCCCACAATTGCATGCCCGGAAAATGCGGCATGAACACGAATCTGATGAGTTCGCCCGGTCACCGGCTTAGCTTCGACTAAGGTAAAATTCTCAGCACTAGATAAGATCTTGAACAAGGTCTGACTTGGCTTCCCGTCCTGGTGTACAACAACAATGCGTTCACCAGATTTTAATTCATTCTTCTTAAGGGGCGCGTCAACGCGCTTTTTATGCTTTGGCCACTTACCGAAAACGGCCATATGGTAAATCTTGTTAACCTCATCATTACGAAACTGCGCATGCAAGTCTCGCAAGGCAGGCCGCGACTTAGCCACCAAGATACAACCCGATGTATCCCTATCCAAGCGGTGCACCAACTCAAGAAACTGGGTTTCCGGGTAACGCTTGCGTAGCGCCTCAATTAAGCCGTAATTAACGCCACTTCCGCCATGCACAGCTAAACCGGAAGGCTTGTTGATTACTAGCAGCTGCTTATCTTCATAAATAATAGCTGAGGCAATAAACTCAAGAAGATTGTCACTCACCCTAATAGCGCCTTTAGAGCTACTTGCAACAACAATCGGTGGAATTCTAACAAGGTCATCAATCGCCAATTTGGTTTCAGGCTTGCAGCGCCCCTTATTAATCCGCACCTCACCCTTTCGAATGACTTTATATATTTTAGACTTTGGCACACCCTTAAGCTGAGAAAGCAAAAAGTTATCGACTCGCTGCCCTTCATTCTTTGCCGTTACTGTTACGATGCGGACAGCTGGCCTGTCATTTGTTTTGCGCTTTTCACCACCTTCAGCGGCTTGTTTTTCACTCATTCTATTCTCTACTTAGATCACCCTGAACTTTGGATGCGCCTTAAAAATCAGTCATATTACTTGATATATTTGCTGCGACAAGTAATTACTGCTATATTTCTGCGTTGTTGTAAGGAGCCCGCTCGCTGTGATCGATTAGCAGTAACAGACAATATAGAGTGAGTGACAAGAAATCTCAGGAATACAAACTTGGTTCATCCGTTTTTTCCACTGTCATCAGCCCACCTTCAACACACTGGTCCCGTAAAAAAGTTACATTGAAAGGCGCATTCCCCTATATAGATTCAGCTGAGTTCAGTCAACTATATAGCTAAAAGCCCACGGAGCAGTAAGACGACAGATTATATAGACAGAAAACCGACAGCTATTTGCTTGCGACACAAGCTAAATAGGCGTTGAAAGTTTTGTACGCACGCAATGAAAAAGAATACATAAAGCGAGCCTTTCCACCAACAGAGTGAAAAGTAGAAAGTACAGACAACACGACACGGTATAGAAAGCTCTGTCATGTCGTAAATTAATTAGGATTCCAGAGCAATTTAAGCTCTGGAAATAAAACTAAAGCGTGGAATCGCATTAGGAAAACAGAATTTATAGCCCGTAAGTGATGCAGACAACAAAGTCTTGCGATTGAACGCAGACCATTAATGTTAGTACGCACTATCACTTACTTCTTAGCGTTGAAAGGCAGCACCGGACTTGAGCGAGCATAAATACATATGCCCAGATCATTTGAAGGAAGCAATAAGACCAGACAATAGTTAGGAAATAGAAGTAAAACCAACAAACGCCATATGTGGCCACTTCCCCACCGCGAATTTGTCACGGGTACTGGGTGTTGCTGCTATGTATTGGAATTTGTTAGCTCGCTAACTTGATTTATAGCTGAGTAATTTTACTTTAAACCAAGCTGTCTTCCTGCGATTTCCAGCACAAAACTGGATTTCATTCATGAAAAGAATGCTTATAAACGCAACTCAAAGTGAAGAGTTACGTGTTGCCCTTGTAGACGGCCAAAAACTCTACGATCTTGATATCGAAGCGAGTTCTCGCGAACAGAAAAAAGCAAACATTTATAAAGGTAAGATCACTCGTATCGAGCCCAGCCTTGAAGCTGCATTTGTTGATTTTGGTGCTGAGCGCCACGGTTTCCTCCCTTTAAAAGAAATCTCTAAAGAATATTTTGACCCCGCTGCCGGTAAAGGCCGGGTCAATATCAAGCAAGCCTTAAGAGAAGGTCAGGAAGTTATAGTTCAGGTTGATAAAGAAGAGCGTGGCAACAAAGGCGCCGCACTGACGACCTTTATCAGCCTTGCCGGTCGTTACTTGGTTCTTATGCCTAATAACGCACGTGCTGGCGGCATTTCTCGCCGCATCGAAGGCGACGACCGCTCACAACTTAAAGAAGCCATGTCCGGCCTTGAAACGCCACGCAACATGGGTGTTATCGTTCGTACTGCTGGCGTAGGTCGTTCAACAGAAGAGCTACAATGGGACCTTGATTACCTTCTACAATTTTGGGAATCAATTACCAGCGCTTCTGAAAGCCGCCCCGCTCCTTTCCTCATATACCAGGAAAGCAATGTCATCATCCGTGCTATTCGCGATTACTTGCGCCAGGACATTGGCGAAGTACTTGTTGACGCACCGCTTGTGTTTGAAGATGTTCTAAATTTCGTTCGTTCAGTTATGCCTGCTTATGAAAGCAAGATCAAACTCTACCAAGACGAAACGCCATTATTCAGCCGTTATCAGATCGAAGCTCAAATCGAGACAGCGTTCCAACGCGAAGTAAAACTGCCTTCTGGCGGCTCAATTGTTATCGACCCAACGGAAGCACTTGTTTCAATCGATATCAACTCAGCTCGTGCAACTAAGGGCAGCGACATTGAAGAGACAGCACTTCAAACTAACCTTGAAGCTGCAGAAGAAATTGCTCGCCAGCTTCGTTTACGAGATATGGGTGGTTTGGTTGTTATCGACTTTATCGATATGGGCCCTGCAAAAAATCAACGTGACGTTGAAAACCGCATGCGTAAAGCCCTAGAACTTGACCGCGCACGCGTTCAGGTTGGCAAGATATCTCGTTTCGGGCTCCTTGAAATGTCACGACAGCGTTTACGACCTTCACTAAGTGAGACCCGCGCAGCAGTATGCCCTCGCTGTAGCGGACAAGGTACGATTCGTGACGTTGAATCTTTAGCACTGTCAATCATGCGCCTAATGTATGAAGAAGCCTCTAAAGAGAAAACAGGTTCGGTCCAAGCAGTCCTGCCGGTTCCTGTCGCTACTTTCTTATTAAACGAGAAGCGCCAACAAATTCAGGAGATTGAACGCAGGCAGTCTGTTCGCGTTATCATCATTCCTGACATGGCTATGGATACGCCTCACTATGAGTTACGTAGACTTCGTGAAGACGAAACCAGTGATGATCAAGCTAGTTACAAAATAGAAACAACACAGCCAGAGGAACAAGCAGTTCCAACAGCCGCAGCAAAAGAAGTCGTGCGCGAAGAAGCTGCGGTTAAATCTATTTCACATGCTAGCCCTGCACCTCAAGTTTCAGCGCCTGCAACTGAAGCTGCACCTCAAAAGCAAGCTGAGCAAAGCGAAGAAACTGGCCTAATGAAGCGTTTGAAATCCAAGCTATCGGCAATGTTCAGCGCAGAAGAGAAAGCCTCCTCTGTTGCTAATGAAGCACCTGCTAGAAAGCAGCAGCGCAGCACTCAAGGCAACCGCAGTAACCAGAAGAATAGAAACAAGCAACGAGACTCTCAGTCTGGCGATAACGCTTCAGGCAACAACCGCAACCGTAATAAGTCTGGCCAAAATCGAAATCAACGCGATGAAAATCGCAGAGATGATCGCGGCAACCAACGTAACCGACGCAATCAAAACAATGACTCGCGTCGTAGCAATGATAATCGCGGCAACAGATCAAATTCTGAGAACACTCGCGACCAGAAGCAAAACGATTCACGCACTCAGAACAAAGAAGGTTCGCAGCGCAGAAATCGTAGCGGTAACCGTCCTGCCAAGAAATATGAGGATAAACAACGCCCTGAAGAAGCGCCCGTGGTAAACAATACCTTAGCAAAAGCGGACGACAGTGTAGAAGCCAATACCACAAAGCCTGAAGCTAAAAGCAGCGAAAATAAATCCACTACTCGCTCTTCTAACCGTAGACGTTCAGAAAACCGTGGCGAGCGCCGTAGCAAAGCTCCTACGAAGAATGCTGAAACTGACACCAAGGGTGCAGTTAGCACAGCAAGCGAAAGCCTTAAGGAAACAACTAAGCCTGTCGCTACAACTGAGCCTAAAGCAGAAGTCTCAAAACCTAAGGTAGAAGAGAAGAGTTCATTGCCTCAAGCGAGTAGCAACGCTAGCCCTGCACCTGCTGCAACTGAAAGCAAGGAAAATAAAAGCTCTGATAAAGCTGAAGTTGCCGAAACTAAAGCTGTAGATTCGCCTAAAGCAGCAAAAGAGAGCAAAGCAGAAACAAGTGATGAAACTGCAACTGAAGTAACTACATCAGATGCCAGCTCTAGTGATAGCGAAGAGAAAACTTCGACTCGCCGACCTCGTAGCCGTAACCCTCGTAGAAATCGAGGCAATAAAGCGACAAACAGCAAGTCGGATGCCTCTCCAACGAAGACGCAAGCTGTTGCTGATAAGGAAAGCGCGACAAAAGAAATAACTGGCAATACAAGCCCTAAAGCCGAAGCGAAGCCGGCTGATGAGCATAAAGTCGAAGTTAAAAAGCCAGCTCGCCGTCGTAGACCTAACCGCTCTAACCGGGTTCACAATGACCCAAGAGCGCAATCAGCTGAAACTGAAAGCGCGGCGGCTCCTAAGTCACCAGAGCTGTCAGCTGTTAAGGTTGAGGTGAGCCCCGCTGAATCAACAGCAAAAGCTGAAGACAGTAAAGCAACTCAGACTACAGATACTGAATAGCATTTCCGCTAATTAAGTTCTGAAAGACCTCAGAGCCGGTATGAGCAATTAGTTCTTACCGGCTTTTTTATGCTTACCAGGTACTGCAGATACTAATCTGTGGAAAATCAGTTTATACTCTCGTTTTTTATACCACCCCGCTCCCAACCAGCGCCCATACACACATGAACGCATTGGTTGCACTGTCATACGGTTTTAGCAAATGTCACTAAGCGAACAACAAATTGAACAGCTCGAAGATATTCTTTTTGCCGAGCATCTAAATGAAGAGGCTTTGGATTATTTTGGCTTTCACGGCCTTGTATGCGCCAGTGTTATCGGGCCGGTAGACTTTGACACTAACACTCTTATCTCTGTGCTATTTGGCAATGATGATATCGAGCTTAGTGAATCTGAAATCGCCACTATTGAAAGCTGTATCGAAGAGATCAAGTCGACATTGCTTGAAGAGATTAATGAAGACCGCGATATACTCTTACCCTACAGCGATGAAACTGATGACGACAGCGAAACTCACTACGATGCCTGTCTTGAAAGCTGGTGCACAGGCTTTATGGAAGGTTTCTTCTACAAAGAAAAGGCATGGTTCTGCAAAGGTGAAGATGTTACCGCCGAATTGCTACTTCCTATCATGGCCCTTTCAGGCCTATTTGATAGTGATGAGTTTCAAGAAATACGTCGAAACGAAAAGCTTTTATCCCAATTCGAAGAAATTATGCCGGAGCAATTGGTGGATATCTTTCTTTTCTATCATTCGGATTAAGTGCCAAGGTCGCCTCGACACAGCGGCCTTCATCACTATATTCAACCGTTTCACACAGAGATCGGACCAGCGCAATTCCGCGCCCCCATGGTTTAGTATTCATTGCCAGGTCTTCGTTCTGTGAAGCAAAATCAAAGCCTTTCCCGGTATCTCTGAGACTTATTTTCAACTCACTACCGGAACGCTCGTAATCAAAGCTCACACTAATGCTAATGCGGCCCGCATCCAAGGCGTCCATCCGTTCCTGACGCTGCTGATAGTACTTTGTAAATCCGTCATGACTGCCTTTTATAGTAGAGTCTAAGGCTAATAAACCATGCTCCAGCGAGTTGGAGTAAAGCTCAGACAAAATAGTCCTGATCATATCGGCTCGACGGTACAAAAACAGATCTGCTGGCAACACTTTAATGACCTGCACAATGGGGTCAGGCTGAGAGTGTATTCTCTCTGCATCAAGATCGACATTAACTGACCAAGGCAAATTCGTCTTTGGTTCAAGATCTATTACACTAGAATTATCAATTGGGCCTGCGGTGATTTCAACCAAAGAGATATCGTCCTGCTGCGCAGAACCTTGGCTGAAGCTATGATAGTCATCCAGTAGGCCGTCAAACACACGCTCTTGCCCGCCCTCTTTCACTCGGCGGTCAAGTGAGTCCATCACTCGTTCTTCACCAAACATTTCATCACTGTCTGTAGGGCTTCCTTCAAGAATTCCGTCAGTGAACATAAACAACTTATCACCATAACGTAATTCGTGTAGTTCTATCTCACTATTGAAGCGCTCTGCCGGCACGATACCGAGCGGCATATGTCTCGACTTTACGACACTTACAAGCCCCTCCCCAGGTCTTGTAATATACGCATCTGGCAACCCCCCTGCCCATACTAATGCTTTATCTCCCGATTCTGGCACATGTATTAGTGTCGCGGCGCAAAACATGTACTCAGGCAAAAAGGACTTTAAGGACTTATTCATCGAAGACGCAATTTCCATAATCGGCATACTTTTTTCACACATGGAGAAAAATGCTTGCGAGACAGGAATCGTACCAATTGCTGCAGCTAAACCATGACCAGTAAAGTCACCGAGAAAAGCATATAAACCACCACTTGGATTTTCGGCCAAAAGAAAGATATCGCCATTAAAGGTCGACATTGAAGAAAGATAGCTTTTAACATTTTTACAGTTCTGCAAGCTCCTCTTGAGCGTATGATTTAATACATGACGCCCCATCTCATGTTCTTGCGTTAATGTCGCGTGTAGACGGGTTAGCTCACTGTTTTTCGCATGAACTTGCTGGGTAAGCTCCTGAGTTCTCGCATGAGCCTTAATCTTCGCTTTTAGAACAATGCCATTAATGGGCTTTGGTAAATAATCATCTCCACCACTCTCCAGGCAAGCAAGCAAAGATTTCTCATCATGTTTTGCTGTCAGAAAAATAATAGGAACATGGGTATCGCCTGCGCGCTTTTTAATTAAGGACGCGGCTTCATAGCCATCCATAACAGGCATGACAATGTCCATCAGAACAAAGTCTGGCTGGTGCTCATCAAACTGCTCGACTGCTATCTGCCCATTTTCAGCTTCGATGCAGTCGTGGCCTTCGGATTCAAGCAAATACCTTACTAGAATACGATTCGATTCATGATCGTCCACAATTAGAACATTCATTCCCATTGTCTGTACTACCCACCCACGCTATTGATTAATATTTTGCGTTAAAACAATGAGACATTGTCATCACTCGCTTCTGCCGCAACACTGCTCTTAGAGCCACTCTTTTGCTTGCCAATCTCTTGCAATAAGTCGAGTATTTCGGCTTCACTGGACACACTCCTTACCTTATTCAGCGCCTCTTGTAACAAAGAGTTTTGTTGCAGAAAAGAGTTAATATCGGCACTAACATTATCAGCAAACTGTGAACTCCTGACCGCGTCAGCCACGTCCACTTTTAACGTTTCTGTATAAGCGGAAGCTTCATCCATAGTATTTTCAATGGTGACATTTGTTTGCTCCAAATCTACAAGCATTTCATCGACATGGGCTTTCGCACTGATCGCCATATTCATATCCAAGGATGCGATCTCTCCCACAATTTTGCTTACACCATCAATCGCGCGCTTTGTGTTCTCAGATGTTTCAAATATTTTGTCATTAAGGGTGTTTGAGTTTTGCGACAAGGTACGTACCTCGTCAGCAACCACGGCAAATCCTCTGCCGGCTTCACCAGCTCTCGCTGCCTCGATTGCCGCATTTAATGCCAATAAATTTGTTTGATCAGCAATACCCCTGATCTGCCCTAGCAAGGTAAAAGTTTGTTCAAAATGATGTGACATATCCTCGATTCGGTGAACAGCAAAGATACTTTTTTCACTCACCTCAACCAATAATCTGACATAACTATCTATTATCCCCATCAACTCATCAACAAATTGCCTGACTGTTACTTGCTCTTCTCCACTTGTTGTTTCATCCTCATGGACCATAGCAACAACTTTTAACAAGAGCTCTCTTTGTCGTTCAGATTTCTGAGATATTCCGGTAAAACTGGCACTAATCTGATCAGCGCTTTCAGTCACCTTCTGATTAATGTGGACAAGATTTTCCTTCACAAGCTCTGCTTGTTCACTCATTACTGCGCATGCTTCCTGAGTGAGTTCAGTGGCCTTATCATTTAGCAGTGATCGCTCTTGTCCCGCATAACGACTACGAAGACTCTGCACATTTGCATAGTGGGCCCAAGCCCAAGCAATTGAGGTTAGAACAACCGGTATAAATATGAGTTTGGTGGGTATATAAAAACAACCCAGCGTCGTCAACAATGTGAGAATAATAGGTAAAACCGGTGCGCGATACGCTGACATTTCTGACATAGAACAAGATTGCCTAATTATTAAGAAACCAAATCCCTGCAGTCTAGTAAGCAAAGCCCTTCTTTGCCAGCAGCTATTCAAATCTAGGGGTGGGACAATTCCATGTTAACTTACCCTAGCCGCCTAACAAGCTTGGCATTTAATTTGCTATTCCTTAGATAACTAGCATTTTTTGTCAGAAAACGGTCATTGATTGCCGAACTGGAACTTAGCGAGCAAATAACCATGGCACATATATCAACAGAACAAGCCTTACAGATCCCTCAGCAACTACAACGTCAGGACTCTCAAAACGGTACTGAAAACAGCAGCCACGCAGACGACAGTGCCAGACGCAAAGAACAAGCAGAAAAGCGAGTATTGCTAGACGATGCGGTCACTTTATTAAGACTAGGCATTCAAAGTCAAAGTAAAAAGGTAAATGTTGAAACATTCAAAACGGAGTTAGGCCAAGATAAAGCCTTCCTCAAGGAAACTCTGCGTAATAAGCTTGCTGAGTACAACTTAAACCCGAGAACCCAGCTAAGTGTAGAGAAGGATATTTACGGCAACATTGAGATCAAAGGCGCGATGCGCCCAAGCGATCATGAAAAAATAAGTACTGACCTTAACAACAACAAACACTTTAAAGAGGCTTTTCAGCGTTTGAGCAAACAGCAGCCTACACTTGATTACGTAGACAATGTCGTGAAGATTTCTGGTGCATATGGAGTTGGTAATAATCTCTTTAATGAGCTAATTAGCGAACAAAATGAGCATAACAAATTAAATGATATCGCCCATCGCTATGAAGCACTGAAAACCAACAAAATCACCAATAATAGTGAGCAAGCAGCTCTGTCGAAGGATAACAGCTTCCGCTTAACGATAAACGCATAAACCGTACCCGCCTAAACAAGCGGTGATACTTAGCCCTCGAAAGCCGAGATGTCACCGCAGCCTTTACGAACAATCTCCGTTTCTTCGCCTGATAAGTTCACCACAGAGGTTGCCTCAAAGCCACAGAAGCCACCATCTATAACCAAATCAAGCGTATGCTCTAACAAAGAACGAACCTCGTAAGGGTCAGTCATAGGCATATCATCACCAGGCAAAATAAGCGTTGTACTCATTATTGGCTGACCAAGCTCTTCCAGCAAGGCTAAAGCAATTTCGTTGTCCGGAATTCGGATACCGATTTGACGTCGCTTTGGGTTCATTAAACGCCGCGGAACTTCAGTCGTCGCATCGAGAATAAACGTATAAGGGCCCGGTGTGTGTGCCTTTATCTGGCGGTATTGTTGATTATCAACTTTAGCGTAGGTTGATATATCCGTTAGGTCACGACATACCAGTGTAAAGTTATGCTTTTCATTAAGCTTTCGAATCTGCCTAATTTTATCGGCGGCCTTCTTGTCGCCTAAATGGCAACCTAGTGCGTACGCAGAGTCAGTCGGATAAGCAATCACACCACCGCTTTCAATGATCTCTGCCGCATGTTTAATCAACCTCGCCTGAGGGTTCTCAGGATGAATCTGAAAAAATTGACTCATCGTACCTACTCCTAATAAAGGGCAATTCCAATTGAATATCTATCAGCTATTTAGGGTTCTGGCCTGCTACAGCTGTACTATTTAGAGCCACCCATACAGTTTGGGGACTCTGGTGATTTCTCACCCATGATACTCGACCATTCTTGCGGAACATATAAATGTAGTGCCAAAGCATGTAGGCCTTGCTCCATTAAGCCACCAAGCAAGGCATAGACACTTTGATGACGAGCAACTTTAGACTTTCCCTCAAAATCCTCAGTAACCAAAGTCACCTTAAAGTGAGTCTCAGAGTTAGGAGGCACGCTATGCATATGGCTCTCATTTAATACCTCTATAAACTCAAGTTCAAAATTGTTACTCAACAAGTCCTGAATCTCTTTTTGACGCGACATCTTAGTACAACCATTTCATCTATGTAATTAAGCATTATAACAGCGAAACTCGCTATTCAAGGGGGTCTGATACTAATCTCTAAATCATGATAAAGCGAGCAAAATGATCACTTGCTTAAAACTGCCCTCCAGTGCCACGAAAACAAAACTACAAAAGCATTACAATTTAGAACAATCTTGATAATGATTCAGCATGTATTATCTGTAGGATATTAGCTAATTTCCAAGACAATTCAGAAAAAGCATCTACACTAGAAAAAACACAAAAAAATAATACAGAACATATATTTAGGGGATAATGATGAAAATTGCTTTGTTAGAAGACGAGCTGGAACAAGCACAAAACCTTAGTGCGATGCTGGTAGAAAACCAACATAGTTGTGATTTCTTTCAGACTGGCAAATCTTTTTTATACGAAGTACTACATAACAGTTATGACTTGTTAATCCTTGATTGGCAGCTTCCAGACATGGAAGGTACCGAAGTTCTTAAATCGATTCGCTCAGAGCTTAGCTGGCGGATACCTGTAATATTTCTGACCTCCAGAGATAGCGAAGCCGATATTATAACGGCCCTTGATGCAGGCGCTGACGACTATCTTGTCAAACCAGCCAGACCTGGAGAGTTAAAAGCTCGAGTCAACGCCTTAGCAAGACGCTCCGCAAACGAGGTAGAAGAGCAAGAGGAGATGGTTATTGGCCCTTATGTGATTAATCTGACTAAAAGAACCATCGTGTCTTTTGGTGAAGACGTGCCACTGACCGATAAAGATTTTGATTTAGCCGTCTTCATGTTTCAGAACATTGGGCGCCTACTATCGAGAGACTACCTGTTGGAAAGGGTTTGGGGAATTTCTATCAACATCAATACTCGGACCGTCGATACGCATGTCAGTCGCTTAAGACGCAAATTGCATATCAAACCTGAGAACGGATTTCGCGTGAAAACAGTTTATCAACATGGGTACAGGCTGGAAAAAGTTGGCGACTAGAGATAAGGACAGCAGCTCTTAACCTGCTCTTGGCTAGAAGCTTTGATATTAATAATGTAGTGAGCATGATTTATTTATGAAATTTGGACGTATTGATATCCATAAACTAACGACGACAGTCATCAACTTCGTCATGCTCTTATGCCTTTCTTGTGCTATTTCTAGCGTCTCGCTAACTTCGGTATCGTTTGCTCAAACACCTCAGGTGGAAGAGTGGCACTACACGCTGCGCCCTGGCGACAACCTGCAAAAAGTCAGTCAAGGCCTTCTCAACAGACAGCACACCTGGACTGATTTAATACGTTATAACAAGATTGAACAGGTCTCGGCCCTGGCCCCTGGCTCAATTATTAAAATCCCTATGCACTGGCTAAAACATCAACCAAAACCGGCTGTTGCCAAGTCAGTTTCTGGTAGTGCCTTGATCAAACGCGCCAGCAAGAGTGTATTTAAGCTACTCAAAACAAATATGAATATTCGTGTCGGTGATGA
>NZ_LWFE01001079.1:0-3544 GCF_001635675.1 Oleiphilus sp. HI0061
GGAGAACCAGGAGAACCAGGAGAACCAGGAGAACCAGGAGAACCAGGAGAACCAGGAGAACCAGGAGAACCAGGAGAACCAGGATCAGGGTAAGCCCGATAATTCTGAAAGCCAAGATGGTGGCAAACAACAAAACCGAGAAAAATCACAGGATCAACAGTCAGGTAGCTCAGAAGACGAAAAAGAGCAGTCTCAAGGCGAGCAAACTGAACAAACGACTGAAGAGCAGGATGCGCAAAAACGAGAAGCAAAACCAGAACAAGATGAAACAGACAGTAATGAAGAAAACCCTATTACATCTTCTTTGCAAGCGCTAAACGAAGAAGAAAAACAATCTTATGAGCAATGGATGCGCAGAGTGCCTGACGACCCATCAGGCCTTCTTCGCAGAAAATTCGAGCAACAATCTTATGACCGCCGACGCAAAGGCGGGTCAGCAGTAATAAATGAAGGTGAGCCAATATGGTGAACGATAAGCCAAAATTAAATAAAGGCTATCCACACAAACATCACAATATGCTTAGTAAGCTGCTTAGCTTACTAACACTTTGCCTACTTAGTCAGCTTAGCCTTGCCAACACATCCCTTAGTGCCAGTGTTGACAGGAATAAAGTATATCTCAATGAGAGCTTCAACCTTAAGCTTCAGGGGAATGTGGATATCGACTTTAGCCTGGGCGGCTTAATGAGCTTTGGGCGAAACCAGATTGAAGCGCCAACAATTAAAGGGCTTGAAGATAGCTTTGAGATCCTTGATCGCCAGCAGAATTATAGTATGCGCTCCATTAATGGCGATACAACAACCGAAGTTACATGGAACTATACGCTTAGCCCAAAGCAGGCCGGTACACTAACTATTCCTCAGGCAATACTACAAGGAGCCAAATCTGAAGCTATTGTTATAGAGGTTGTGGAGGGTAAAGCACCCATCGACGCGGACAACCCTCCCCCTGTTTTTATTGAAGTTGAAACAGACAAATCAGATGTTTACGTTCAGGAACAAATCCAATATACCGTTCGCTTATTTTCCTTAGGAAGGCTTAGTAGCGGAAATTTAAGTGAGCCCGCCACAAGCAATGCCATCATTGAACCTTTTGGCGAGGAAAATAAATACTATCGTATGGCTTATAACCAACGCTATGAGGTCATTGAACGAAAGTACCTAATCTATCCTCAAAAAAGTGGTGCTCTCTATATCGATGGTTTAGCCTTCAACGGTGTGCTTATCGACAGCTATCAACGTAGACGCATACGTGTCTCGGAAATATCGGATGCTGTTCAAGTGAATATAGCACAGCCGAACCCCAATTTTACTGGTCAACACTGGTTACCAGCAAAGAGCCTGCATTTAAGTGAAAAATGGCAAGATGAGCAGCTCGAACTATCAATCGGTGATGCATTTACGCATGAAATCACCACCTCTGCTTTAGGTTTACTTGGGTCAGCCCTTCCCCCAATACCCGCGGTATCAAATGAACGGGTTAAGTCATACCCCGATAAACCGTCTGTTGAATCACAAGCTCACGAAGGCGGCTCATATGCCATACGAAAGGACGCAACAACATATATTGCCATCAAACAAGGCGAAATTACGCTACCGGAAATACGCATACCTTGGTGGGATACAGTCAACGATGTTGAGCGTATTGCTACACTCCCGGAGCGAACAATCATCATCAAACCGGGCGCTGTAAACCAAACTCAAAAGAATGAGCAGCCCTCCAGCATCGACTTAACTGATGATGGAAAAGCAACACCCAACCAAGAGTCCGAGATAGAAAGCACAGCTAAAAATACAGAGCCTAAGCACAATGAGAGCAATCAGCATGCCTTGCTAGCGATAATCGCACTACTCGCCTTTGGTTGGCTTCTAACGAGTTTGTTCCTACTTCTACGACTGAAGCAAGTAAAGCAAGACTTAAATAAACTAATCTCGATACAAGCTCCCGACTCTACTACTTCAGAACTCAGCTACAAACAATTAATTGAAGCAATTAGAAAGGGGTCGAGTGACATACCGAAGCTTGTACTAGCTTGGATCGAGAGCCAGCGAAAACAAAACACCGTTAAGTCAGCCCCCATTACCTTGCGTTCGCTGAAAGCTTTAGATGAGTCGCTTGCTGCCGAACTATTAGCATTCGAGAACGATCGTTACAGTAAAAATGCAACTCAGACCTATGACCAGCAAGCCTTACTTGAAGCATTAAAAAAATACACTAAAACAGCACCCGGCCTGAAAGGCAAAGACAATGCTTCTTTGCCACCGTTCTACCCGCAGTAGCACAGCCAGACAAACTTAGCCCAGAAAGCCAGCTATCGATGCTGCTCACGGCAGGCGCCAGGCGTTTGCCCTGTCCACTTTTTGAAGGCGCGATTGAATGCTGCTGCTTCTGAAAAGCCGAGCTGCAAAGCAACGTCATTAATACTCAGGTTTGCCTTGGCCAGCAACACCAAAGCCTGATCCCGACGAATACTGTCTTTTATTTCTTTAAATGAACTACCCTCATCTTTAAGGCGTCGCCGAGCGGTGTGGGTAGTTAAATGTAACTCACTGGCTACAAGATCAAAGCTAAGATTCTCGATCTCCAAGCTGCCACCCATACGACTCAATAGAATTCTTTTTATCTGCGCAGTAACACTGTCATCTGAACGAAATTGTTTTAGTAGCGATGCCGGCGCATTTTTCAAAAATGGCGCTAAGGTACTATCATTCTGAACAACCGGTAGATCTAAATACTTGCTGTTGAACACAACCCGGTTTTGCCCCTGAGAGAAAGCAACTCGGCAAGGAAACATTAACTTGTACTCTTCATGGAATAGAGGCCTTGCGAAAGTAAACTCAATTCGCTCAAGTAGTATCGGCCTTTCAATCAACCAACACGACAGACGAATCCAGATTATATAGAGCGAAGTAATTAGAAATACCTCATCAAAGCCCAAGTCATTCGAAAACTTGATTTCCAGATGCGCTTCGCCTTCTAGTTCAAGCAAGTTAATCGATAGTTCATCGCCAAACAGACCTATAAACTTACTCGCTCTAAGCAAGGCATGCCGCAAGCTAGTTGCAGTAATTATAGCGTGGCACATCATGCTAAACGTGCCGATTTTAAGTGGCTTTTCGACGAAGCCACTTGCTTCATCGCCCAACTCAGACCAAAGTGAGTGGAGCAAAGGGTCTACATAGTTCAAATCAATACGCTGTAATGGGTCTTTTCCCATATCCAACTGAAACTTGTCATAATCGAGATCAACACTCGCAAAAATCGAGTGCAAATTAATATTTCTTCGCTTAGCAGCAAAAAAGAAAGCATCGACAAGCGCTATAGGAATACTTAAGTTGGGAGACATGAGAGCTCAGACTGGTCCGGATAAGGTCAATCTGTCAAAAAATATGGCAAGAGTCAAGAACTTAGGGGAAGCAAGAAGAGCTCCCCCTTTATCAGAAAGATAAGAGGGTATTGCGACTAAATACCCAAGGAACTTAGTAGGTCATCAACTTCATCTTGGTTAGTTCCAGATAACTGGTCGGGGCGTAAGTTTTGATC
>NZ_LWFE01001080.1:0-999 GCF_001635675.1 Oleiphilus sp. HI0061
GCACCTGATATGAGTGCTGACGCGATTGCTGGTGCCTTATGGGGGCAGTTTATGGGAATAGATGAAGCCTTTACGGTTATTTTTCCTCCGCCTCCCGTTATCGGTTTAGGCACTACTGGTGGCTTTAAACTGCAGATTGAGGATAGGGCAAACCTGGGCTATGAACGCTTGTTTCAGGAAACACAAAAGGTTGTAGGCCAAGCCTGGCAAACGCCAGAGTTAACACAGGTTTTCTCTTTCTTTCAGGTTAATGTACCGCAAATAGAAATTAACGTTGATAGAGAGAAGGCTAAAGTTCATGGTGTAGCGATATCAGATATTTTTGATACCTTGCAAGCCTATATGGGCTCGGTATATGTCAATGATGTCAATTTATTTGGTCGCACTTATCAGGTCAATGTGCAGGCCGATGAAGCCTTTAGAGTAGATGAAACGCAGCTGGAAAAGCTAAAAGTGCGCAACCGTGAGGGATCAATGGTGCCGCTTGCTTCGTTTGTAACGGTGCAGCACGGCGCTGGTCCAAACCGCGTTTCTAAGTACAACGGCTATCCGGCGGCTGACCTAAATGGACAAGCCAAGCCCGGTTATAGTTCTGGTCAAGCAGAAGCAGCCATCACAGCTATTCTCGACCGCTCTTTACCAAATGGGATGGCTTATGAATGGACAGATCTGAAGTATCAGCAGATTCTAGCGGGTAATACGGCTATCTATATTTTCCCCTTGGTTGTTTTACTGGTCTTCCTAGTGTTGGCCGCGCAGTATGAGTCATGGTCGTTGCCACTGGCGATTATCTTGATTGTGCCAATGGTTTTGTTGTCAGCGATGACGGGTATTATTTTGTGGGGTTTGACTAACAATATCTTCACGCAAATAGGTTTTATTGTGCTGGTTGGGCTGGCTGCGAAGAACGCCATTCTTATCGTTGAGTTTGCCAAAGAGAAAGAAGATAGTGGCATGGGGTTGCTTGAGGCGACGCTTGAAGCCAGCCGCTTGCGTTTA
>NZ_LWFE01001081.1:0-3373 GCF_001635675.1 Oleiphilus sp. HI0061
CAACGACATAGATGTACAAGAAGAAGCTTTTGTTGAAAAAGGCGTATTGGTGACTTCAGGTGAATTCACCGGCCTAAGCTCGGCAGAAGCCTTTGATGCCATTGTTGCCAAGTTCGAAGCGCTAGGCACTGGCAAAAAGCGTATTAACTATCGCTTGCGTGACTGGGGTGTTTCTCGCCAGCGTTACTGGGGCACACCTATCCCGATCAAGAATCTTGAAGACGGCAGCGCGATTCCTGTTCCTTTAGATGAGCTGCCTGTTGTACTGCCTGAAGACGTTGAGCTGAACGGTGTCACCTCACCTATCAAGAGCGACCCGGAGTGGGCAAAGACGACTCATAATGGTCAGCCTGCACTACGTGAAACAGATACCTTCGATACCTTTATGGAATCGTCTTGGTATTACGCACGTTACTGTTCACCTCAGTCTGCTGACAGCATGTTAGACCCAGGCGCGGCAAATTACTGGCTGCCTGTAGACCAATATATTGGTGGTATTGAGCACGCTATTTTGCACCTGCTTTATGCGCGCTTTTTCCACAAACTGTTACGAGATGTCGGCTTGGTAAATTGTGACGAGCCGTTCAAGCGTCTGTTATGCCAAGGCATGGTATTGGCTGAAAGCTTCTATCAGGAAGACGATAAAGGTGGCAAGATCTGGATCGCGCCAGCTGAAGTCGATATCGAGACGGACGAAAAAGGCAAAACCATTAGCTGCAAGCGCAAGTCTGACGGTAGCGAAGTGTTGTCTTCTGGCATGAGCAAGATGTCGAAATCTAAGAACAACGGTGTTGACCCACAAACCACCATCGACCAGTTTGGTGCTGATACCGTTCGTTTGTTTATTATGTTTGCTGCGCCTCCTGAGCAATCATTGGAATGGTCTGACAGTGCGGTTGAAGGTTCAAACCGTTTCCTTAAGCGTATCTGGCGCCAGGTGTATTCTCACGTTTCTCAGGGCGATGTGGCTGCACTCGATGTTGCCAGCCTGAACAAAGAGCAGAAAGCGCTTCGCTTAAAAACGCATGAAACGATTGCTAAAGTAAGTGACGACGTTAGCCGCCGCTTAACCTTTAACACAGCAATCGCGGCTATTATGGAGCTAATGAATACAGCCTCGAAGTTTGTTGATGTCAGTGAGCAAGGCCGTGCGGTCATGCAGGAAACGCTTGAAACCGTTACTTTACTGCTTGCACCAATCACGCCTCATATTTCACATGAGCTATGGGAAACCCTGGGCCACAAAGACGCAGTTATCGGCGCGGGCTGGCCAAGTGTTGACGAGAGCGCCTTGGTTAAGGCTTCGCAAACGATCGTTATTCAGGTGAATGGTAAAGTAAGGTCCAAGCTTGACGTGCCTGCTGATATCAGCAAAGAAGCAATGGAACAAACTGCTTTGGATGATGAAAACGTTAAACGCTTTACAGATGACAAGACCGTTCGTAAAGTAATCGTTGTACCTGGAAAGCTGGTTAATATCGTTGCGAACTAGGCAACGATAGACCTGTTCTTTCCTCCTTAATATCGCCCCTCGCTTAAAGCTTCGGGGCGATTATTATTTCAGTGAGAGCCTTATATGCCACGTAATAAACTTTTGATCATCGTAATGATCATGCTTTTTAGTTTGCTGTCGGCATGCGGTTTCCAGCTTCGTGGTTATTCTGAACATGACGCTCCTAAGGGCTTTTCCAGTATAAAACTCGACTGCCCAACCACTCGTGCTTGGCAGCTTTGCCAAACACTACGCCAAAAGTTGATGCTGAATAATATTAGCTTTGATGACAATGCTCAGTATCGGCTAGCTATCTCCCCTATCGAGCAAGAGTCTCGTACCTTGTCGCTGCAAAGCAATGCTTCAACCGCTGAATATGGGCTGAGCTCTAAAGTAAGTTATCAATTAGTTCTTCAAGAGAGCGAAGAAGTACTCGCTGAACAGGAAATCGTCGTTCGTAATAGCTATCGCCACCAGTCCTCTGCACTATTATCAAAAGAGCGCGAGCGCAGTGAGCTACAGTCTGAACTTAGCCAGCGCATTGCTTCAGAAATATTCCGCCAGATAGATGTCGTAAATAAACAAACGCTAACTACCAGCGATTCCGGCAGTAACGAGGGCTCTGAGTAAGTATGCGCATCAAAGCTGAGCAACTTGAGAATGAGCTGAAAAAAAAGCTCTTACCGCTTTATTTGGTAACCGGTGACGAGCCACTATTGGTTCAAGAAGCTTTGGACAGCATTCGTCTGAACTGCAAAAAACAAGGCTTTGATGAGCGAAAGATTCTGGAAGTTGACCGCAAGTTCGATTGGACCAGCTTAAACGAAGAAGCTAACACTCTGTCTTTATTTGCAGAAAAGACACTAACTGAACTTCGACTTGGAAAATCTAAACCCGGTACCCCCGGTGCAAAAGCCTTTCAACAATATTGCGATAATTTGCCAGAAGATAAGATTTTACTGATCTGCGCCGATAAACTCGATGCTTCCACACTTAAAAGCAAGTGGTGTAGCCGACTTGATCAGACTGGTGCCATCATTCAAATATGGCCAATCAATCTACACGAGATGCCGCGTTGGATAGCTCAACGAGCCAATAAAATGGGCTTGAACTTAGCTCGTGACGCCGTTTCACTTTTGTCTGATAGATTAGAAGGCAACTTACTCGCTGCACAACAGGAGCTTGAGAAGCTTAAGCTTCTTCACCCTGACAGCAGTGTCGAAATTTCTACTGAAGATGTGTTGGAAAGTGTTTCAGATGCTTCTCGCTACGATGTCTTTAACCTTACCGACGCCTGTTTGACCGGAAAGGCCAAGCAAAGCGCAAAAATCATCTCCCACCTTCGCCTTGAAGGCGTAGAAGTCACCTTTGTCTTGTGGGCTTTAAGTAAAGAGATTCGCTTACTACTGAATTTGTCTCATGCCCTGAGCAAAGGTCAGCCATTGCCGGCATTATTCAAACAACATCGTATCATTCAAAAACGCCAGGCAGGTCTGTCTGCCGCCGCACAAAAGCACAGCCCTCAAAAGCTATTGGGCCTTTTAGATCAGTGTAAGAAAGTCGATGACCTGATCAAAGGTGTCGAAAAGGGCATTTCCCCTTGGGACGTGTTGACTGATATTACCTTGGCAATTGCTAAGGGATAAAGCCAAAGGTAGGCGGGGCCTCTGTCCGCGCGAACGGAACCACCGGGCTATCTGACACTCCGAGGAACGACCTGCGCCCCGGGACGGGCCGCCTACAAAATTCTCACATTCGAAAACTCATTTCCGAAGATGCTTTAATTTCCATAGATAAGCTTTTGAAAATAAAAAATAACAAAAGCACAACAAAGCATTATAAGTTCTTTAGCGCACACTCTTTATCACAAATAAACATTAA
>NZ_LWFE01001082.1:0-1547 GCF_001635675.1 Oleiphilus sp. HI0061
GAATGATTAAGAGTGGTGGTAACTATGCCAGTGCATTAGGCCCAATTGCTCGTGCACGCAACACTAACAATGCTGATCAAGTGCTTTTCTGCCCGAATGGTGATGTACAGGAAACCGGTGCAGCAAACTTCATTCTGATTGATGGAAACGAGATCATAACTAAGGCCTTGGATAGTTCTTTCTTACACGGCATTACTCGTGACTCAATATTAACGATTGCCCGCGATATGGGAATGACCGTGAGCGAACGTGATTTCACGGTAAGTGAATTGATTGAACGCGCACAAAAGCCAGGTACCGAAGCCGCGCTTTCTGGTACTGCCGCAGTATTAACGCCTGTTGGCACCTTAATTCATAATGATGAAGAAATTACAGTAGGTTCTGGTGAGGCAGGTGAAACCACCTTAAAACTTCGCCAGGCACTAAATGATATTCAATGGGGTAAGGCAGAAGATAAGTTTGGCTGGTTGCAGAAAGTCTAAGCCTTGATCATTGCGATGTAATATCGCATTGCGAAAAAGACGCGTATTGAACTGTTTCCTGTGTAGGGGATAAGTTGGTACGCGTTTTTTATATCATCCCACAGATGGGATAAACCTTTTCTCCCCATTTGGCCTCTTTTTAGCACTTCTAACTTGACTTGTGACCAGTGGTCACGGTTAAATAACTACCAGTTACTTATCTTATTTAGGCAAGGCCTTTCCTAATAAGCTGTGTTAGAACATCAAAGCGACTAGCGGTTTATCTCAACGCTAGGTTTTGACACAGCTCCTTTTTCCTCTTACTTTCGTTTCTTACCGTACGCTCTATCTTTTCGACGTTTCTTCTGAGCGGTGCGGGAATTCTTTTTCGATGTTTTAACTTCTTTTGTTAAATCAGGTTCATAGCCGGGTAACCACTGTTGCGGCAAACGTTCATCAAGCACGGCTTCAATTTCTTCTAGTAAATACTCTTCACCTAAGCTTAACAACGATATTGCCAGGCCTTCTTGGCCAGCTCTGCCGGTGCGCCCTATGCGATGAATATAATCCTCCGCAACGTAAGGTAGTTCGTAATTGATGACATACTTGAGCTGGTCAATATCCAGCCCTCGAGCAGCGACATCCGTTGCAACTAAGGCGCGTAGTTTGTTTTGCTTGAAGTCTTCCAGTGCACGCTCACGAGCGCCTTGAGACTTGTCACCATGAATAGCTGCCGTCTTGAGCCCATCCTTGATCATTTCTTTGGAGAGCTCGTCAGCGGCTTGCTTGGTGCGTGTAAAGATGAGTACCTGCTGCCAATTTTTAGAGCCAATTAAGTAAGACGTTAATTCGCGCTTGCGATCCTTGTCGACGGTGTAGACCATTTGTTCAACTTTCTTAGCGGCGGTATTGCGAGCATCGACTTCAATGAGCTTGGGGTCTTTTAATAATTTTTTGCTCAGATCGAAAATAGCCTGATCGAAGGTTGCAGAGAATAGCAGGGTTTGCCGCTGTTTAGGCATGCCCCTCAAAATACGATTTATATCATTAATGAAACCCATGTCTAGCATACGGTCTGCTTCATCA
>NZ_LWFE01001083.1:0-2010 GCF_001635675.1 Oleiphilus sp. HI0061
ATGGTCGGTACGATTGATTACTCCACATCGCCCTGGACTATTAACTCAAACAATTTAAGTTCTTCTGGTGGTCAGGATTTCACCATCAATCTAGGCACAAACGAATATGGATTCTTCGCTTACCCTGCTGCCTTAGGCGAAGCCTATTTTTATGATCGGGATAACATGAATATCCTGGGGGCGTGGGATGGAGCATCTTGGACTCCATATACTCCAGATTTTTCTGAGCTATCTCAAACAGGACCAATTGTTACCGAAATCGACGGTGTTAAATGGTTTGTTTACCGAACAGACTATCCTGAGCTAGGTGAAATGAACTATGCCGTTCGGTTCGATAATCCTGGTATGGCTATTAATGAGACAATTGCTTGCGATCTATCAAGCTATGAAGTGGATGCAAACTACAGAGCAATCGATCCGAGTCCAGAACCCGAACTCGGAGATGGTACATGCTCAGTTTCAAATCTTCCTCGCCACGGCACAAGCGCTTCAAATGTATGGACAGAATCAGCCATAAAGGCTCTATCGAGTGAATTATCCTCTACTGAAAATCAGAGATTCACTAATAATATAGTAGGAGCAGATACTTTTGGATTCTTCGCGTCACCCGTAGCGCTTGGAGAAGTAATATTCACAGAAGTAGCTTTAGGATTTCCTGGAGGTTGGGATGGTGCTGCTTCTGATGTTGACGATGATGCTTGGTTCTTAAACCCAGAAGTTAAGTACTCCCCCATCGTCGTAAGAGCAGATAATACCGACTGGTTTGTATACCGTATGGACTTTCCAAATAGTGGTGAATTGGAGTTTGATATTGAGTTTGCTAATGCTGGCGCGGATTTAAACTCTACAGTGGCATGTAATTCTGATTCTTTCCCAGGAATTAGCTATGGTACTGTTAATGGTGATACTGACTTAAACATAGTTTCAATCTACGCCATAGGAGATCTTTCAAGCCCATTGACAGAAGGTAGTGTTTCCTCATCTGCTTACGAAATTAATGCCACCTACCTCGATGATGGAACGTATGATATTTACTTTGCTACAGAAGCTTCTGGAGGAGTATTGTATGGTCCACAAGCAATAATAGTTACAAATGGAGAAATAACAAACTCTAGTTTTGATGTCTCAACATGGACGAGCACATCCAACTAAAAGGTTTTGATAAACTGATAGCAAACAGAGTCCATCAAAATTTTGCAGTAATCTGCCAACCCTATACTCAAGAAATAAGCTCACCATATATACTACTTTCGTTTGGCACATACATTGCTGTACAACCAGTAAATCTCCCGCATTACAAAGATGGACCTGTTGTACCAAATGACAAAAACCGCCAAAGACTGGTGTAGTCGCGCCCTACTCATATCAAAAGCGTATAAATTAGTTGTGCTTATTGCCTTGTCTATCGGGCAAGCCATTGCCGCTCCTGGCGATATCGATACCAGCTTTGGCACTAACGGCTGGACAATAACGGATATAAACAGCTCATCATTACCTGACTCTGGATATGCAACAGCTATTCAAAGCAATGGAAAAATAGTCCAAGTCGGATACGCCAATAACAGCTCAAATCACGACCTCGCTTTAGTCCGTTACGAGAGCGATGGCTCGCTAGATTCAAGCTTTGGCGATAACGGAATAGTGACTACTGATATAGGCGGACTATCTAACGTTGCCTACCATGTCGCAACCCAAAGTGACGACAAGATTATTGTTGCGGGAACAGGCGATGGAGACGATTCGTCAACATATAGCAACTTCATAGTTGCCCGTTACAACACCAATGGCACACTCGACACCACATTTGAAGGCGATTCTGGTTCAGCCAATGGAATTCTAAGCTTCGATAGAAATGTCGGCGCTGATCATGTATTCGGCCTCTCAGTTTTATCAGACGATAATATTCTACTGCACGCTTATAACTTCCCGACCGATGGCATTACACTTATCAAGCTAAACGAAGATGGTTCACTGGATACTGATTTCGATGGAGACAGCGGCACGGGAAAT
>NZ_LWFE01001084.1:0-2230 GCF_001635675.1 Oleiphilus sp. HI0061
GTTCCTGGATCAGCGTTCGAGCTAATGCTGCACGCTGTTGCTGACCGCCAGATAAGGTCTCGGCACGCGCTTTCAAGTGTTCTTGTAAACCTAAAGATTGTGCAAGCAAGGCTACCTTTTTTTGAACCGCCTTCTGAGGAAAAAACAAATTCAAAGCGTTATAGAGAAAATTGTGCTTATCCAACTGCCCCATATAAATGTTATGGAACAAAGATAAACTGGGGACCAAAGCCGGCGCCTGCTGACAGAAGGCAATATCATCGGGGCGCAGCTGGTATAGTGCTTTGAGTAAAGTACTTTTACCTGCACCACTCTTGCCAAGCAGTGCGACTTTTTCACCGGCCTTAATTTCTATCTCCAAGTCACGCAGCACGGTATTACCTTGCCACGCTAAATCCTGCTTGGAGAGATGAAATATGGTTTTTGTCGGTGCCCCCGTATCAAGCATATTAGTCAATCAAACCAATGCTTTTAGCGGTATCCAAAATTGCCTGATAATCTTCGTTCTTCGCTTCAATAAAGGCTTTACGAGGAAAACGCGCTAGCAAGTCAGGGTCTTTCATATTCAACAAGGCTTGTTTAATCTTTCCACCAAAACCTTCACCCCAATGCGCGTCCACATCACCGCGTATGCTCCACTGGTAATCCTGGTACTGAGGTGTTTCCCAAATAACCTGAACCTTTTTTGGATCAATCTTACCTGCGGCTAGCTCTTTTTCCCAAACCTTGTAGCTCAACACACCAATTTCGTAGGCACCTGAGTTAACCAAAGCGGCTGTGCGTGAGTGATTACCACTAAAACCTATACGTTTGAACAACGCATCAGGCGCATCATTAAGGTGTTGACGGATATAAAACTCAGGCATCAAGCGACCCGATGTTGAACCTTTTGAACCAAAGGTCAGTGTCTTATTAGCAATACCTTTTGGGAATTCATCACTCTTTTTTAAACCTGTAGAATGATGCGCAATAAAGTAAGTCTTGAAGAAGCGGTCTTCATCTCCCTGTGCGATCGCTTGGGAGCCTGGCACTAATAAGCGCGCCTGCACACCCGACAAACCACCAAACCAGGCTAATTGAACCTGATCATTTCGAAATGCTGTCACTGCAGCCGCATAAGACTTAACCGGCACATAACGTACCTCAATGCCTAAGGCCTTCCCTAAGTACTCAGACACTGCACCAAAGCGCTGCTCAAGCTGGGTGCTGTCCTGATCAGGGATGGCGGTAAAGGTAAAATCTTTCGCCTGCGCGCTCACCGCTAGGCTAAACAATATGATCAAGGTACTGAATAATTTCATTTTGAGTAGTGCTCCAATAGTGCGTCTTTGCTTCCCCGCAATACAATTCTTTCAGCCTTCTTTGAGAGCTGATAATCGTACATTGGGTCGTAGTAATCTTTTAGTAAATGTTCGATCCACTCCCGGTGAAGGCCGTAAGCCTCATCAGATTCTGAAGCAGAAAATTGTTGTTTGATCGCTCGTACCATCATTTGCTGTAGATGATTCTTTCGCTCGCTACCCAAGCGGCGTTCTATTCTCCCTAAACTCTCAAACAGATAGTTAGAGAAATTCTCAATGCCCTGCTCTTCACCGTCCCGGCTTAAGTAGGCTTCGGTCATATCAATCACATAGTCTTGAAGCACTACATCGATTCGTTCTTCCAAAGGCGTTTCTAAGACAATTAAAGGGCAAGCAGACATGCGGTCTTTCAAAGTCAAAGGCAAAGCACAACGGCCAATCAAACGACTTTCGTCTTCCAGAAATACCGTGCCGCTATTTTGATGGCGCGCTTTTAATAGGGCGATGGATAGTTTGTTTTCAAAATCTATTTGGCTAGGTTGAGGGGTCAACATTCGACCAAAGCTAGAACCACGATGATGAGCCAAGCCTTCTAGATCGACGTAATTATTGAACTGCTTCAAAACGCGTGTTTTACCGGTGCCCGTTCGGCCACTAATAACGGTGAAGTCCAGCTCGCTGATTTGCGTTTCCATTTCGTCAATCAGAAAACGACGCATGGCTTTGTAGCCGCCTTTTATCAAGGGGTAATCCACACCTACGTCTTTAATCCAGCCTTGTGTGGTTCTTGATCGCAAACCACCCCGAAAGCAATACAAATAGCCCTGGGGGTTCTGTTTAGCAAAAGCCAACCAGGCCTCAAGCTTTTGGGCTTTATTTTCGCCACATACCAGCTCGTGTCCTAGTTCAATGGCACTATCCTGGCCTGA
>NZ_LWFE01001085.1:0-1519 GCF_001635675.1 Oleiphilus sp. HI0061
AAATGGGTTGGGCCAATGCTCAACGATATTTACTCACGGGTGACGAGTGGTCGGCCGCTGATGCGTATCGCATGGGAATGATTCAGGAAATATGTGAGCCAGGGAAGCAGTTAGAATGTGCCTTAGCGCTAGCACAGAAGATCGCTAAGGCAGCTCCTTTGGCTGTACGTGGAAGCTTGACTTCATCTAAGCTTGCAAGACAAGAAGGCGAGGCATCGGCCATAAAGCAACTTTTTCCTAGCTTAAAGCCCGTCATTGAGTCAGAAGATATGAATGAGGGAGTTCAGTCATTTATCGAGCGTCGTGATGCGGTCTTCGTAGGGCGTTAAGCCCTGAAGGATCAATTTAACAAAGACGAGGCACGCTTAGGCCAAACCTAATGCCCGCAGTACAAATATTCCTGTGCTTACTGTTAATAGTGACAGTACGGTGGATAAAGCGATAATCGTTGCGGCCAATTCGGCGTTGCCTCGCATGGCCTTAGCCATTACGAAACTCGCTGTAGCTGTGGGGCTTGCGAACATAAGAAACAAAGTACCCAATGCTAAATCTTTAAAACCCATCACTAAGGCGGCAAGGGTGAACAGCAATGGCAATCCAACAAGCTTCAGTAAAGTTGCTTTTAATGCAAGATGATTGCTATCTTTTAATTCATTTAACTTGATCGAACCGCCTACGCAAATCAATGCTAGAGGCAAAGTCATGTTTGCAAAGTACTCGCCGCTTTTCATAATGATGGCTGGTGGCTCTAACTGCAGGAGGTTAAGCACAAGTGCTGTAACAATGGCGATGATCAGCGGGTTTTTCGCCATGTCTTTTGCCATCGATAGCCAATCAAAACGTTTATCTGAATGGAACGGTAATGTCAGCGCAAAGACAGACAGGACATTATAAAGCAGTGTTAAAAAAGCCAGTAGAATAGAGCCGACAGCTAAACCTTCATCGCCATACATGTTCATGCAAAGTGCTAGGCCAACGATACCCATATTTCCACGAAAGGCTCCTTGTACAAAAACGCCTCTATTTTCTGGTAGAAGTTTCATCGTGCCGCTTAGCCGCCAGCAGGCTAGGAATCCAGCTACAGTTACAAGCAAAGCAAACATAACTTGCCTAGTATCAAAAACGGCTGATAGGTCAGATTCCAGTACTTTGATAAATAACAGAGCGGGTAATGCGATGGTGAAAACGAGTTTTGAGCCGGAATTGATGAAACTTTCAGTTAACCAGCTTGTTCGTCGAAGGAACCACCCTAGAAATACAATGATAAAAATGGGTAAGGTAATATTTGAGGTGTACAATAGTAAATCAAGAAAAGATGACAATGGAGTCTCTCAAAAAGCGTAATTTGTAGCTAAGTATATGCGATTTATCAGTTGAGTTCCGAAAAGTGCTTTAAGCAAAGCTAGTTTCGATACAAATTTAGCTTTTATGTCTCCTCAGCGTTTTCCCTAGGCTTGTGTGGCTGTCTTTTCGAGCGGTAAAGTTTGGCATGAAGCTCCTGAATTAATCGCAAACCGAA
>NZ_LWFE01001086.1:0-10035 GCF_001635675.1 Oleiphilus sp. HI0061
TCAAATGCTCTTTTGCTAAAGCACTTGTCTGCTGCACACCTCTTTCTGTCAAGGGGCGAGAGAAGTCGCTTTCTGCATAAAATGATGCCTCACCATGCCTGGAAATAAAGAGCTTCATCGCTACTTAATCTCATCCAGAAGCTTGTCTTTAGCTTTTGCTTGCGGCCAATCAGAAAATGGATAGGGCTTCACTTCACTTGCGTAGCTCAGGAATTCACTAATTTGTTTTAGGTACAAGCCCAAAGTCCTACCGGCATCTTTTAAAGATTCACTAGGCTCTCCCGTTGAAAGCTTTAACACGGTTTGAACGAGAGCGATTACAACCAAAACAATATCAGTAAGACTATAAATCAAACAAAAAAGGATCAAATATAAAACTTTTATCACGCGCTACACCTCGTGCTTTGCTAAAGTAAATTCAACATCAGTATTCTGCTCACCAGACATCAATTTTTCGATGATAACTGACAAAGGTACCTGTTTGTAAATCATCATATATAAGCCCTGTACTAATGGCATATATATATCGTTATCGTCCGCATAGCGCTTAACCTGAGCCAGAGTATTCACCCCTTCCGCAACTTCACCCAACTCCTCTACGGCCTGCTCCAAGGTTTTCCCTTTACCAAAGGCATAACCCACCCGGTAATTCCTACTTAGCGGGGAACTACAGGTCGCAATCAAATCACCCACGCCCGACAAACCTAGGAAAGTGAGCGGATTAGCACCCTGCGTTTGCGCAAAGCGCCCCATTTCAGCCAGGCTTCGTGTAAGCAGCATGGCAATCGTATTCTCACCCAAACCCTTGGCTGCAGCGACACCCGCCATAATAGCGTAAATATTCTTCAACGCGCCGCCTAACTCAACACCATAAACATCAGCACTGGCATAGACTCTAAAATAGGAGCAGCCTAGTGCATCCTGAACACCCTTTCTTAAGTCTGAGGACTCGCTTGCAATCACCGTGGCCGTTAGCTCATGTTTGGCTATTTCCTTGGCTAGGTTTGGCCCGCCCATAACGCCCACCTGAAAACCGGGAAGCTCTGCCCGCAAAATATCACTCATCAGGTTTAGTGTGCCCGGCTCGATCCCTTTTGTAGTGCTCACCACCCATTGATCAGGCTTAAGATAGGATTTTGCATTTTCTACAACTGCCCGAAAAGATTTACTCGGCACGGCAAAAAATACGATATAGGCATTGTCAACGGCGTCACTTAAGCTCGTTGTTGGAATTAGGTTTTCATGCAAGGACAAATCAGGCAGATACTTGGTATTAACCCTGGTTTGAATAATGGACTCTACGGATTCTTCACTGCGCATCCATAAATATGTCTTAATCCCGGCTTCGGCAGCAATATTAGCAATCGCAGTTCCAAAACTTCCACCACCCAGAACAGCGATAGCCGATTTGCTATGTGACATGATTTAAGATCTCTTGTTTAGTTGATTAGACTTGTTTGCCAGCTCTTTTTGCTGCAAGACAATAATAGAAGGTCACAAGAGAAACCTGAAGCAGGAAAGCCAAAATACTTTGCTTCCTGACATAATATTAATAACTAAGCTTTATTCACCTTAGCCCGCAACAAAGGCCTGTTCCTCTACATCGCCTTCAAGTGTCGCCACTAAGTCTTTGAACTGTTCACGGTTGTGCTCGTTCAGGTTCATCAAAACCTTGTGAGCATTGAGAACATTGGTTCTTAATTCTTCTTCGGTAATATCTTGGGGTGCCAGCTCAGTCAGTCGTTGGCTCGAGTCTGCCGGTTCAGTTAGAATAAGATAGACACTTTCGAAGCCCATTGTCGTTATGACACGAGTAATGTCAGGGTTAGTCGATACAATGGAAGGCAAGAAGTGGCTTTTTTGCTTCGCCTGAATAGCCAAGCGAGCAAGCAAACCTAAAGTGGTACTGTCAATTAAAGTCGTCTCACTCAAATCAACAACGATTGATGCAAATTCAGGGTCAGACGTCATTGCTTCAATAGCAGAGTCAATCGTTGAGCAAAGATTCAATCGAACCTCTCCCACCAATTTCAACACATAAACGCCGCTGCATTCTGCTTGTAGTATTTTACATTTAGACATAGTCGCTCAACCTTTAATGCTTGTGATTGACATATTCAATATGGAACGTATGTTCTGCATATCGCTACCTTTTACTTCCGTCACTGACTGCACTCACCGAAAGAAAGGCAATATCATCAGGTATTTCTTTTAAGTCGTCCAAGCCTAAGGAAGAGAATAGCTCCGCTACACCCGCCCTGTTTTCTGCTACAACGTCCAGTAGTAGCTGTTCCTTATCATTCAAAGTCTCGCCGGGCATCACCTCGAGAATACCGTCAGAAAATACCGTGATTCGAAATTCCGGTGTAATTTTCCGATGGTAGACTTCGAATTCTGGCTCAGGAAATAAACCAACGGCCATTCCTTTACCTTCTAAATACTCTGCCCGCCCTTGCTCACAATATACTGGCATAGGGAAATGCCCTCCTACCGAATATCGTAATTCCTGGTTTTTCTCATCGAGAATACCTGCAAACATCGTTACATGCTTTCCCAAATCACTTGCCAACAGCTCAAGATTAACACGCTTCAAGAAATCATTCGGACACGAAATCTCATCACTAGAGCCGCGTTTAAAGTTACGCTTTAAACGCATCGTCAGGTTTTTCAGCAATACCGTCACAAATGCAGACGATGCACCATGACCAGAAACGTCGGCAAAATAAAATAAGCTACGATGATCGTCAAGATTAAAATAGTCTAAGAAATCGCCGCTTAAGTACAAAGATGGCATCACTCGATGCTCAAAGAAAATATCGTTCACTTTCTTTTCATTTTTTGGCAGCATTTTCTTTTGAATTTGCAAGCCGGCTTTTTGGTCAGCCCTCAATTCCTGGAGACCCGCGCTCAGTTTCTTATAGCCTTCTTCAAGCTCTTTCTGTAAATGCTTATTATGCTTACTTAAACGAACCTTCTCTAGGATTCTATCGATCACATGATCAACATTAATATAGTCATTGACAGGTTTTAGAATGTAGTCCGAAGCACCTGCTCTTAAACACGCGACCACATCACCAGAGTTTGGCGTTTCCGATACAACAACCAAAGGGATAAGGTAACTATCAGCCTGACCCAATGATAAGTGAGCAATATCGGCATTGGTTACATCAGCAAACACCAAATCTACTGAAGTACTTGCCAATAACTCGTTTGCGTTATCGATCGTTGATGCAGTTTTTACTTGATAGCCCTTGGCACACAGATAATCTGCCAAGCGTAACAAGTCCTCTTTATGAGGGTCTAGCACCAGAATATGTTCAGCTAGCTGATCCATGATCTATACCTGCCAAACATTATTTAATAAGGTCAATACAATACTCACTAATTAATCACAGCCTTTTTATAACGCTTGATATACAGCGGCTAAGCTTTAAGGCACCCGACATACTATGCCTGGCGCGGCATCAAGGTTAATTTAATAATTCGAGTATAGGACAAGCTGAATACACGTCTAACCAAAACCGAGAATAATTTCATTTTTTCACCGGGACTGGCTAAAGATCACAGACTTACCGTGCGATACGCCAAATTCCTAACGATTTCACTTAAACTGATTAAACCTGCACAAGCATGCTAAAGTAATTAAAGAATTAATATACTTCTGCATAAAAGCTAAGTATTAACATACTCTTTTTATCAAAATATACCTTGAGACTATTCTCATTCATTAGAGTATTCACACTAATTAACAATTGGGGCTACGCTGCTTGAATTTATTGATAGAAGATTTACTTGGGGCGCATAAGAAGCTAATCATGGACCCAGTACACGGTGGCATACCTCTTTTGAGCCACGAAGTGGCCATGGTGGACCACCCTTTATTTCAGCGACTACGCTTTATTTGTCAGAACGATATCCTTTCTCTCGTATTTCCTGGCGCGACTCACTCACGCTTTTTACATAGCGTAGGTGTCATGCATGTTGGCGGGCGCATGTTCCGCGCAATGATTGAAAACTGTCTGAAACGCTGCTCCCAAGAACAGCGTTCAGTGGTAAAAACCGACACACTAGAAGCTATCAGCTACTTTCACAGGCTTGTTCGTTGTGCCTGCCTTCTACATGATGTTGGACATAGCAGCTTCTCGCACCAATTCAATCGAACCCCCTCTATTAAATCCCTTCTTGCTCAAGGAGGACGTTTTGAACATCTTTGGGCAGGCATTGACACCAGCGCTATCTATAAAGATCCGCCAACAATACTCGAGCATGAGCACTTTTCAGTTCGTGCTGCCTGGCAAATACTGCAAGATATCGATAACAAAGCACCAAGCCTGGAACCTTTAGATATTCTGTCTCTGATGGAAACCACCTCAATTTCCCCAAGTGATTTATTTAATCGACACGCTCACGCCCTTTGGCCGCTGATTGCTCCCAGCGACCTGGCGAATAATCCGGACTCCTTACCTGATGAATTCGCCAGCAAATTACAGCATGTTTTATCAAGCCTGGTATCGGGTGAGCTGGATGCAGACCGCGCCGATTACATGCTTCGCGACGGTTTTCACTCCTCGGTCACAATTGGAGGCTTTAACCTGGACCACCTGCTAAGCAATATTCATTTTGGTTGGTGTCCACAAACTAACTGGTTCGGTCTGGCAATTGCGGAAAAAGGCCTAAGCTCTCTAGAAGACTTTGTTTATAGTCGTCACCAAATGTATCGACAAGTCTACGCGCACAAAACAGCTCAAGGCTTCGACTGGCTGCTCCGCGCTGCGATTGATGAAGTGATGCAAAACCCCGAAGTGTCGAGCTTCGTTAACGCCAGTCTGGACAATATTGATAGTTTCAAGTATCTAACAGACAGCTATTTCTGGGAAGCTTTTCGAAAGCACGCTTCGGTTAAGAAAAACTCTTACTCTTCCTGTATTCTGGATAGACATAAGATGCGCTATCTAGCGACACGAGACAACCTCAGCAAAGAAGAAGAGCTTCATTACCTAAATTTCTTATCAAAGGAATTTGGTCACCCTGAGCAGCAATTAGTCTCATCTAGCATTACTGCACGATTCACAAAAATCAAAGATGGTTTTGAAGACATCAAAGTATTAGTATCAGATCATCAAAGACAAGCACCGACCTTAAAATTAATCTCGGATACCAGTCGTTTTTTTGATAAATTTACCGACGAAAGGATTACACACTTTTATCTTAATCCCGTCGACAAGGAAACGTATTAAGTTTACACGATAAGGACCCGGACGTTTAATGAAAACAAGAGATCGAATACTCCATAAAAGCCTGGAGCTTTTCAATGAGCTGGGTGAACCGAATGTCACCACGCTATTGATTTCTGACGAGCTTGATATAAGCCCGGGGAACCTTTACTACCACTTCAAAAGTAAAACTGACATTCTGACGAATTTATTTGAGTGGTTTGAAAATGAAATGGGAGCTCTGTTGGAAGCGCCCAATACAACGCCAGATATCGAGGATCAATGGTTCTTTCTGCACTTGATATTCGAGCACATTGAAAAGTACCAATTTCTTTATAAAGATATCGTCCATGTGCTCGGTCGCCATGACAATATCAAGCTACGCTTCAATAAAATCATTCAAAAGAAAAGGAAAGCTACGCTCAATATTTTGAAGGGACTAGAAGAGCAAGGCAGTATCGAAGCAAATAATGATGAGCTCGAAGCCTTGTGTGAGAATATCGTACTAACGGCAACGTTCTGGATCAATTACTGCATTGTCTCGAGCAACAAGAGTTTGTCTGAAGACATGCTCGCTCGAGGCGTTTATCAGGTTATCTCGCTGGTGGCACCGTTTTTAGATAAAGAACAGCGCCAACTACTCAACGAATTGAAAAAGGCCTACTTGTAGGCCGTTCTTCTAATCATTGATCAAACGATTATTTCTCAGCCAGTTTGGCCTCAAGCTCAGACACACGTTGTTCCAGTTCCGCAACACGATGATTAGTTGGAATCCCTAAGCGCACCAAAGCCGATGATACTCGCTGATCGAAAACACTCTCAAGCTTACCGAAGGTACCGCTGGCTTTCTCTCTAACATCCTCAACACGATCCTCTACCGCCTTGAACTGTTTTTCTACTACGCCACGGGTCAGGCTTTCTATTTCCTCACCTTCCTTTACAAGCTTGTCGAAAATCTTTCCGGTATCTTCTTCAGCTTTATTGTAGGCCCCTAAACCTGCCAACCAGATCTGACGTGCAGACTCTTTGATTTTCTCGGATAGCTGCGAGCTCTGGTCACCATCCTTTATTTGTTTGATCTCATCGCTCTGGTCGATATCTTTTGACATATTTCACCCTCTCGTTCGAGACTACTCAATACGGGTAATCGTGTCGCTATACACCCGGTATTGATTCAGTAACTAGCGTTTAACCAGCCCTGCATTAATAAGATTTTACAATTTAGCCTTTGTTGAATGCAGCTTTATTGTCTATACCCAATAGTATCGATAATAAAAGGTTTATGAAATGGGTTTGATAAGTAAATCGGCACTAATTGATTTAATCGTAGGCTGGTTGACACACGAGCGTCCTCCCAGCAGCATTCCTATGAGTGACTTTGAGCGCACACGCTACGAAATCAAACCTGGCGACGTAATCCTCATCGAAGGTCGTAGCCGAGTGAGTGATGTCATCAAAACCATTACTCAAAGCTGCTGGTCACATGCCGCTCTGTATATTGGCCGGCTTCATGAAATTGAAGACCCTACCACAAGACAAAAGGTTAAAGAATATTTTGACGGGCAACCCGACGTTCAGCTCATTGTCGAAAGTGAACTTGGTATGGGTACGCTAGTCAGGCCGCTATCAACTTACGATAGAGAGCATATGCGCATTTGCCGACCTAGGGATTTAACCTATGGCGATGCTCAAAAAGTAATAAATTACGCAGTCGGCCGACTTGGTACCGACTACGATATTCGCCAAATCTTCGATTTACTACGCTTTCTGTTTCCCTGGCTAGTGATGCCACGAAAATGGCGCTCGAGCCTATTCACCTCACATGTAGGCACCACAACGAAGACAGTCTGCTCAACAATGATCGCAGAGGCTTTTGCTTCAATTCAGTATCCGATTCTTCCCTTGGTCAAGCGCAGCGAGCAACATGAAGTAAAAATCTATCGACGCAACCCCAAACTGTGCACCCCCAGTGATTTCGATTACTCCCCCTATTTCGACATCATCAAATACCCTTTTATGAATTTTGCCCAATCACAACCTCATTACCGCCTATTGCCCTGGGATACGGACAATATTCACTCAGAACACAAACCACACCGCTAAGTGCTGGAGTTCCAGCACAGGCTAATCTCTCGTCGGCTAAAAACCATATCAAAGGTTAGCACGCCAACTTAGAAGAAAATATCATTAAAAAATGCTTGTTTTTTGAGCGATCTGACTAATACTTTGAGTGTCTGATAAGCGAAGTGCAATTATCAGCAATGAAAGACTTTCATGGATACTACTCGCACTATTTACCGGATTCGTATCCCAGCGAATCCGGTTTTTTTGCTTGACCTGAATTAAGAACATACTTCTCTTAGGTAATCTCAAATCCAAGCGATTTAATCAATAACTCTGCTCATGACTCTGCTACACTAAAACTAACAGACTGAATCTTTGTTCATTTATCAATTCTATCAAGTACTATCAGGTTCAGATTTTCAAAACACTCCAATATAAGTACGTTCAGGCACACTACCGGCTCAATGAATATTTCATTCTTAACTATTTCAAATAGTATTGGACTCCTGGCCTTCCTGCTACTCGCAGTATTTATCGCTAGCAAGTATTTACGCAGATCCGTTGATCGTTCCTTACTACTTGCTGCGCTAGCAAGCAGTTTATGGATGGGCGCATTGGTCGCACAAGGCTTAGGCTTTGATGTGCCATTCTATCTACGATACACCTTTGAACTCATTCGCAATGCAGCCTGGTTTGACGTTCTCTACGCGCTCTTGGGGATTAGCTTCATTCCTAACCAACAACAAGGCAGAGACCGCTTTTATCTCAGTTCGGCCATTCTCGCTCTGCTCGCTGCTATGGTCTTTATTACCTTGGCCCAAGGTATCTCAGGCTCACAATGGGTGTCCAGCTATTCGATTCTGTTGTTTCAGGTATCACTTTCTATCGTCGCACTTTTACTTTTAGAACAAGTATGGCGTAGCGCGAATATGTATAGCCGTTCCGGAATCAAATACCTAACCATCGCGATTGGCACCCTGTTCTGCTACGACTTCTTTATGTATTCAGATGCACTCTTGTTTCGCGAGTTATCCGCCCCACTATGGGAAACGCGCGGCGCAATTAATGCCCTGGCCGCTCCTTTTATCGCGTTGACTTTAATGAACAACCAAAAACAAGTCATCGGAATGCACGTCTCACGTCAAATGGCTTTCCATTCGACAACACTGGTGGTCGCCGGAATCTACCTTATCTTAATTTCTGCCGGTGGCTACTATATCAGTGTATTTGGTGGCACGTGGGGTGAAGCTCTACGAATACTGTTTATCGTAATCGGCCTAATAACATTAATACTTCTAATTAGCTCTCCAATTCTACGCGCACGTATAATGGTTTTTATTAGTAAGAATTTTTTCGACTATAAATACGACTATCGCGACGAATGGATCAAGAGTACACGCGCGCTTTCTGATACAGATACCTCCCACCCTCCATCACTACAGGCGATAAAAATCCTTGGCGACTTGGTCGGGAGCCAGTCGGGCGCGATCTGGATTAAAGACGAGGAAGGTTTATTCAAACCCAAAGCACAATACCACCTACCTGATGCAAAGTTCGGAGACATCGACCATCATTCCGAGCTAATAACCTTCTTCACCCAAAATGACTGGATCATCAACCTCGATGAATACATGCTAGACCCAAGCAAATATAAGCTGATCGAAATTCCGGAAAGCATGCTTCACCTCGAGCACCCATGGCTGATTCTGCCCCTTGGGGTCGGTGAAAACCTATCCGGATTAGTCTTGCTATGTGAACCCATCGCAACGATTGACCTAAACTGGGAGAATTACGACCTGTTGAAAATTGTTTCTCAGCAAGCATGTAGCTACATTGTTCAAAGTGACTCTCAGGAAAAGCTAGGTACTGCCATGCAGTTCGAAGCGGTAAATAAAGCATCTGCCTTTCTGGTTCATGATATAAAGACCATTATCGCGCAGCTATCTTTGCTCGTTAAGAATGCCGAAAAGCACAAATCCAACCCTGCTTTTGTTGACGATATGATTCGCACGACAAGCCATACAGTCGAGAAAATGGATCACCTGCTACAGCAAATTCATAATCCAAACCAGAACAATGAGGAAGCTTCCGTTGAGCTAGGTGAAATATTGCTAGAGATCTACCAAAGTCATAAAAAATCTAGCCCATCCCCGTCTTTAGAAGCACTTGAGCAGCCAATATGGATACATGCAGACAAAGAACAACTGCGTTCCGCAATAGGGCATATCGTTCAAAATGCCATAGATGCGACCGACAAAGCAGGAGAGGTCTCCATTGCCAGCAAGCAAACTTCCGAGCATATCTTTCTTTTTATACAAGACAGCGGCATTGGTATGAGCGAAGAGTTCATTCAGAACCAATTATTTAAGCCTTTTGAAAGTACCAAAGGCCTTACGGGTATGGGAATCGGCGTGTACCAAAGCCGTGAATATTTAAGAAAACTAGGCGGCACAATCAGCGTCACGAGCCAGATAGAAGTAGGCACCTGCTTCACCTTAAAAATTCCTCTGGCTAAAGGTTAATTCAAGGGTAAAATTTCAATGCTATTTCAAAGACTGTACGGGTAATTAAACGTGAAACGAAAACTTTTAATTGTAGAAGATGATCCTGGCCTACAAAGCCAAATGCGTTGGTGTTTTGAAGGCGTTGACGTACATCTCGCATCAGACAGGGAAGCTGCGTTGTCCATACTCCGTCGTGAAGAGCCACAAGTCGTGACACTGGATCTTGGACTACCTCCAGACCCAGGCGGTTCAAG
>NZ_LWFE01001087.1:0-8533 GCF_001635675.1 Oleiphilus sp. HI0061
TCGGCGCAAGACTCTCAGCAATTTCTTCTATCGTCCCCGGGCTAGATTCATGATGTCGCTCACCAAAACCTGGCAAGTCCTCAAACAATACCTCTGCGCCTGACAGTGTTTTTAAGTGCTCAGGAAACTCACCCCAATGCAATTTCTGGCGAGACAAACCCCTTATTAGCATCCACTTTTCCATTAGCGATACCAAAACTGCTTAGCTGCTTGAAAGGTCTGTACCTGCTGCTTTTTCTTGGGCATCCAGCTCTTATAGCCAATGGCTGCCGAGCAAAGAAAATCGAATAGCATAATATGCCGCCGTAAAACGCGTTGCAGGCGATGCGGCACCATCGGGTTGAATAAACCAGACCTAGAGAATAGTTGAGTCGGACGCTTCTTAATCCAATTCCATGAGCCCATCTCAAGCGTCAAAGGAATCATCATACTCTCATGTGAATTCTTATGTCGCTTGTAGATGTAATCCCACAGATCTCCATGCGTGATATAACTCAATGACTGAGGCTCAAAGATATAATGATGGTGAGAGTAAGTTCGATCTAGCAATAATTTCAGCGCATAAATCTTGTCGAGTACCGCAATAGGCCGTTTGCGATAAGCATAGGGAAACCACAAGTAATCGTGGAAGCCAAAGCCCGAATGACAGTCTAGCGTTAAGGTAAAGGGCGATTGATCAGAATAACGCTCGACCACCTCTACCAGCTTCTGGTTCTCAAGCTCCATTTGCTCCTCGACCTTGCCACAATACCAAGGCAGGTGTGGCGATATTCTTTGTCCGCCACCAAATAACAGGGCCTCGCTCTCTGCTTCCATCGGAGAGTTACGCATTAAATCCACACCATTGGGATTAGCACGTGTATTGAGATACATCCCGCCAGGATTAACTATCGGCAAAAACACTAAGTTCATTGCTTCTAATTGTTTGGCGACCACCACATCCCAAGACATTCGCGACAGCAGCATCTCTAGGTACGACAGCAAAACTTGTGTACCGATACGCTCGATCCCATGAACACCCGCCGAAATAATAACGGTCGGCAGCCCCGGGCGATAAGGTGTCATTTCAATGCTATACAGTGGCAGCTGATGACCGGCTAAATCAATATTCGCTTCGGTATTAACAACCAGAGGGTGCTTAGTGTGGGAAATAATCTGCTCTAACTGCCAAAGCTCAGGCAGCCGTTTTTTTATTTTATTTTTATTCATCAATATATCCGTATAAGCCGTACTCTCTCAAGATTGTCTATCTCGTGTAAGCATGGTGGTCTTCAAAAAAGAATGAAAAGCCTTTGACGATACGCCAGACATCAAATACCTGCCTTAAGCTAAAGCATGTATCACCATGGCTAATAAAAGGAGTGACCACTAAATCAACGTCTTTTTTCATCTCGCGTAGTTTGCGGTATAAGAGCTCTGACTGCCCGCAGGGAATGACATTGTCTGCCGCGCCATGCAGCAGAAAAACCTTGGCACTCAAATCATCTAAGCGAGAGACAATATCCAGAGCCTCTAATTCTTCTGATAGAGGCGTTTTCGCTTTCGAAAAAAGTAGTTCCCGGTACTGTGAGTCGCTCAAAACACGATGCACCAGACTCGCTTCACTCTGGCTTAATTGGTCGATGCATTGCCCTAAAGTAATATTACTACCCGGCTCCGGCTTGTTTTCTATATCAAGCAGGGTCGTTTCATTAATATTGTCCTGAATCGCTGCATCCAAGGCTTGTTGTAAAGCCAGGCAATTCTCATTGACCTTCGCCTCCATCACCATTGGGATAATTTTCTTCAGTACAATATAACGCCCATAGGGGTCTGCATCGGTATCGGTCAGCAAGTAGTTCATCACCGAATCAACTTCCGTAAATGCACCAATGGCACACACCGAGATGATTCGGTCTTTAACACGTTCATCCGCTGCAGCAGCCAAACATATGGCACCGGAAAAAGACGGCGCAAGAACACTCAGCCTACCCGAAGAACATAAGTGCGACTGATCCACCAACGCACTTAATATATCTGCAACCAAGTCGATCTGCCGAGGATCAATCTTCAAAGTTTTGATTGACTGAACATCAGGAGAAACCACTCTAAAGCCGACATGACATAGCGACTGACAAAGTGTAACGATACGAGAATCGTCTTTTCCAAAAGGAGACATGCCGTGAAAGAACGCAATGCATCCCTTCGGTTTTATATGCGGTTCATAGACATCAACACTGACGCAGCTGCTATCAATATCACTCCCCTCAAGATAAAGCAGTTCGCTACGGGCAGACTTCTCGCCCGACGCCTGCTCACCATGCAATGTCCACATCACATTCAATGCTTGCCAGGCCGCACGCATTATTTATCTTCCTGTTGTTCAATAACTTCAGGGATATAGCGCTTACGCTTCTTTTCCTTGATCTTACTGACATCGACCATCACTAAACCGTCGATACAATCACCAAAGTCAGGGTCAACACCAAAGCCCAAGAACTTTAGGCCACCCGGTTCACATAGGTCGCTATACTGCTTGTACAAAGTCGGCACGCTACAGCCCATATTCGACAAGATGTTCTTAAGAATCATAAAGTCTTCTTTATAATCCGTACCTGAAAAATTCTGGCTCAAGGCATCAAGCAGATCGTTTGAGAGCAAATAGGGGTGCTTCGATACAGCCTTAGGCCGAGATTCCGTCTCGTCAAAGCTGCCAAAATAAAGAGTGAAGAAGTAAACTAATAAATCTTTTGCTGCTTTAGGCAGGTCGTTCGAGATACTGACCGGACCATATAAGTATTTCACATCAGGGTTCTTGCTTAAGTAAGAACCGATGCCATACCAAAGGTAATCCAAACTTCGTTTGCCCCAATACTTAGGCTGAACAAAACTTCGCCCAAGTTCCGCCCCTTGCTTTAGTAGAGGAAGCATTGACTCGTCATAATCAAAAAGGCTGGCGCTGTATAAGCCCTGAATACCCTGCTGTTCGATAATGTCTTTGGCATTGCCCAGGCGATAGGCACCGACAATCTCCAACTCATTTTCATCCCATAAGACCAATTGACTATAGGACGAGTCATAGTGGTCAATATCACGCCGCTCACCTGTTCCCTCGCCCACTGCGCGAAAGGCAATTTCCCTTAAGCGGCCAATCTCTCTCAATACCGCGCAGCTTCCTTCGTTCTTATAGAGAAAGATCTGTTTATTATCACTAGTCTCACCCAATCGGTTTTGAGAAGCAATAAGCTGCTTAAGTATTTGACGTGATTCAGGGTGAGCAACCGGTGACTGGGTTTGCCATATCCCCTTTTTACCCTTACCCACTTTATAGAGGTGTTTTTTGAACAGTTTGACCTGAGTCTTAACTGGCAAACCACTCTTGGCATAGGTCTCATGAATGACAAGCTTACCGACACGGATCGCAACCGTCTTGCGTGTTTGCTTATACATTTCAGGCACAAGCATCATGGTAGAAAGCGGCTTATAGATCGCAGACACACCGTAAAACAGAGCAGAGTTTGCTGCATCAATATACAAAGGCAACACCGGCGCATTCATTTCTAAAGCTATATCAAGAAAGTCACGACGCCACTTGGTATCCGTCACCCCACTCGGGCGAATACGGGATAATTCTTCACTGGGGAAAAAGATCAGCACACCTTCTCGCTCCAGGTGTTCTTTCAAAGCGACATTACGTGTTTTAGCCGTATTCTCGGAGTAAGGCTGACAAGCCAAAGTAATCGGCGCAAGCGCATCTAACTCATGAACGCCTTCATCGACCACAACACGCACGTCTGACCTTACATCACTTACCAACTTGAATACCGCCGCTGCATCCAGAGTACCTAAAGGATGATTGGCGATAATCACCAAGCGGCCTTCAGTCGGAATTCGTTCTTTCTCATTCCAAGGCGTCTGAAAGGAAAACTCAAAGTGCTGAAGAATCTGCTCGACAAACTCAACACCTTTAAGGTGAGGATGATCTCGCAGGAAAGAGTCTAAGGTTTTTCGTGAACGAGATAGTGAGCTAAGCGGTGCTCGTAATATCTCGGGAATCCCACCGTTTTTATCGGCAAGGCCATCATTGCTAGACATGCGCTCGACAGCAGGTTGAAGTGTACCGTTTGTTTTCTCACTATCTACTGCCTTGTTAACCAACAAGCTCTGAAAACCCATACCTAGACTCCTGTGTTTTTAGGCAGGATAGTAATTCAGTGTGAAGCAAATGTGACGCTTTGGTGTCAGTTTGATGTCAATGGGATCACCACGGAACACAGTTGATAAACTTGACCCTAACCCGGTAGCCCTTTAAATTGCTTGCCTACTCATACGAATTCGCCACGAACAAGAGAGCCAAAATGAAATATATCGACACCCCAAACTTCGGCGCACCTGATGTCATGCAAGTTGCTGAAGGCGAACGCCCTGGCATTCAAGAAAATGAAGTACTGGTGAAGGTAGCAGCAGCCGGCGTTAATCGCCCTGACGTGATTCAGCGACAAGGCAACTACCCGGCCCCAAAAGATGCGTCACCCATATTGGGTTTGGAAGTAGCCGGTGAAGTGGTCGAAGTCGGTTCTGCCGTTACTACCTTAAAACAAGGCGATAAGATTTGTGCACTCACCAACGGTGGTGGCTATGCCGAGTATGTAAATGTACCAGAAAGCCAATGTCTACCCGTTCCTGAAGGCTACTCAATGGTGGAAGCAGCAGCCTTGCCAGAAACCTTCTTTACAGTGTGGTCAAACGTGTTTGATCGCGGTCAGCTGAAAGCGGGCGAGACCTTTCTTATTCATGGCGGTACCAGCGGCATCGGTACCACGGCGATTCAACTAGCCAAAGCGATGGGCGCAAAAGTCTATGCCACCGCAGGCAGCGATGAGAAAGCAAAAGCCTGTGAAGCGCTGGGTGCAGAGCTTGCAGTGAACTACAACGAACAAGACTACCTGCCCACTATCAAAGACCACAATGACGGCAAAGGCATCGACGTAATTCTTGATATGGTTGGCGGTGAGTATATTCAGAAGAACCTCTTCCTCGCCGCGATTGAAGGCCGTATTATCAATATTGCTTATCTTCAAGGCCCGATCAACAAGGTAAACTTCTTGCCCGTGATGCTAAAGCGTTTAACGCTGACCGGCTCGACGCTACGTCCTCAATCTTTGGACGCTAAGGCCGCAATTGCGCAACAGCTAAAAGAAAAAGTCTGGCCGCTGCTAGAGAACAAAACCATTAAGCCTGTGATCGCCAAAACCTTCGCACTCGAAGATGTTGTTGAGGCGCATACTCTAATGGAAAGCAATGCCCATATCGGCAAAATTATTTTAGACCTTTCACACTAAGCACTCATTCCACAAAGAGAACAGCGAAACATGCAAGCGCCTATCAAGCCCGAGACAATCAATGATCTGGACCTGTCGAAAGACTTCAATATAGGCCTTGCGTGCACGCGCCCTCAAATTCCCAACTTTGATATGCAGTCTACCGCGCTCATCGTTGACCATGGCGATGAGAGTAACGAATTACATCAAGCTTATTCTTATCAGCAACTCGATAAGGCATCCAACCAATGTGCTGCACGGTTAAGTGAATTGGGCTTGATAAAGGGTGACAGGGTCATGCTTTGGCTACCGAATGTTATCGAGTTCCCGATTGCCTTTTATGGCACAGTTAAGCTTGGCGGTATTGCGGTGCCCAGCTCTATTCTGCTTAGCGGCGACGAGATTGATTACCTGGCGAAGGACTCTGGTGCCAAAGTGCTGATCACCACCGCTGCGCTGGCCGAGAAGCTACACCTGGATACACTAGAAGAGTCAGAGTTGGCTCATGTTTTGATTATCGACGAACTCGCCGAGACCGCCAGCACAAGTAGCAAGATTAAGTTTCAAAGCTTTGCAAACTTACTAGCAAGTTCATCCGATGACGAAATCGCAGTCAATACCTGCTATAACGACCCGGCCTACTTAGTCTACACCTCTGGCACCACGGGTTATCCAAAAGGCGTATTGCATGCTCACAGGGCTTTGCTGGGTCGCTTACCCGCGGCCTACCATTGGTTTGATTACCAAAGCGATAAAACTGACCGCATTCTGCATTCGGGTAAGTTCAACTGGACCTACGTACTCGGCACCGCCATGATGGACCCGATGCTGCTAGGCAAAACCGTCGTTGTTTATAACGGCGATGCCACGGCAGAAACCTGGCCGAAGCTGATCGCCAAGCACCAATGCACAATCTTTATCGGTGTACCAACCATTTATCGCCAGATCATTCAGAAAACTGAATTTTCAGCTAAAGATGTACCGACACTTCGCCACTGTATGTGTGCAGGCGAGCATCTTTCAGATGAAATGCTTGGGTTATGGCAAGACCGCTTTAATCAGGATATTTACGAAGCTATCGGCATGTCTGAATGTTCTTATTATTTATCGCATCACCCTGCTCGCCCCATTCGCCCGGGCTCTGCGGGTTGCCCTCAGACCGGGCATAAAATACATCTACTCGATGAGAACTTAGAGCCAGTCAAAGACGGTGAAGAAGGCATGCTTTGTATCGACGAGCAAGACTTAGGACTGTTCATTGAATACTGGCAACTGCCGGACACCACACAAGCCACACGCAAAGGCGGCTATTTTCTCACCGGCGACTACGCCAAACGAGACGAAGAAGGCTATGTTTGGTTCCTCGGTCGACGTGACGACATCATCAACAGCTTTGGCTTTCGTATTTCACCCCACGAGATTGAACGGGTATTGAAAACCCACCCCGACGTCGCTGATTGTGTCGCTCTCGAAGAAGAGATCGGGCCAGATAAGAACTTGGTCGTGGCGAGCGTCATTCGCCATGAAAGTAGCACGCTAGATGAAACAAGCCTATTAGCCTTTGCAAACGAACATTTGGCTCAATATAAAGTACCTAAAAAGATTTACTTCACCCAACTGTTCCCCCGAACGGCCAACGGCAAAGTGCTTCGCAAGCAAATGAAGGCAGATTTAAAGAACTAAATACGCCTTAATAAAGTAAGCAAACCTCTAAGCAACAGGTAGTGTGTGTCTTCACTGGCTATTGTCACAAGTACTTGAAATTGCTTAGCGCGTTGCGCTTATTCGATTAGGACGAGCAACTATAGTGCGAGACACCGCCAGCCCCGAAAAAGACCTCGGGCTTCAAACGGTAGAATTTATTTTTCACCTCTAATGTCTGCTCATCGTATGGTTTGCTCAACACGTCTTGTAATTCCTTTACGAGCGTATAGTCACCTTTCATCGCCTGTTGATACGCTGGCACGACCAACCATTCACGCCAGGTGTATTTTGGGTTGACGCGCTTCATCTGTAACGACAGAGCTTCGGCGCCCTCCTCAATGTTTATCAGCCCTCTCCAGGTCTGTAACCACTGCGACCATGCTTCTTCCTTTTCATCACTCAGGTCTTTATAGAAGCTTTTCTTAAGCGTCGAGACATCTTCAGGAAGCTCTGACAGCTCGCGGAAGAAGAGGGTGTAGTCAACAGAGGTTTGAACCATTAGCTTTAAAAGCTGATTGAATAGCGTTCCATCAAACTTATTAAGCCCCAGCTTAGACGCCCACATTGATTCCATTTTCTCTTGAATCACAGCAGTGAAGCCTGAGCGTATCTCATTAAGCTTTTCTAATACATCGGGCTTCGATGCAACAAGGGGTCGCAATGCCGAGCAGAAACTCTCAAAATTTGCCTCGGCAGCAGCATGTTGATTGAAAAACGAAAAGTGATGCCCGCCACCACTCCAAGGCTGATAAAACGGTTCAAACACTTCGCAGAACCCGAATGGACCATAGTCAAGGGTATACCCCCCCGCTGCGCAGTTGTCACTATTGAAGTTGCCTTGGCAATAACCTACGCGAAGCCAGTTTGCGACAAGCGCGCTTAAACGCTCACGAAACTCGCTAGCCAACCGCAGTAATTTATCTTCGAACGATAGGTCTTCATTGATCTCACTTTTGTATTCACGATCAATCAAATGCAAAACGATCATCTTTAACTCTTCGAGAGCTTTTGGATGAGCCTTGCTACGCGCTCGACGAGCAAACAGTTCAAGCTGCCCGACCCGTAAGAAAGACGGTGCGACACGTGTTGAAATTGCAACCGGGTTCGATACCATAATATCCGGATCTTGGGAGTAAGAACCTTCAGAATACCATGGGCGATCAACGGTCTCTGAGCCAGATACATAAAGGCATAAGGACCTAGATGTTGGCACCCCTAGTTGGTGCATATGCTCCTGAACCAGAAATTCTCTAATACTCGAGCGCAGCACTGCTCGCCCATCCGCACCACGACAATATGGCGTTCGCCCACCACCCTTTAGCTGCATCTCCCAACGCTGACCATTGATGACAGCCTCAAGGACAGATACTGCACGGCCATCCCCGTAACCGTTGCCTGTGCGGAACGGACACTGTTGAATGTACTCCGTGCCATAAATCGACAGCGCATAGCCAGTTGCCCAAGCTGTTTGTCTCATAGGTTCTGGCACATGCGACATATCACCAGAGAACAAACGACGGAAGCCTTCC
>NZ_LWFE01001088.1:0-3487 GCF_001635675.1 Oleiphilus sp. HI0061
CTCAAAAGCAGTTAAGTCAATCGCGCTATCATTTACTGTGGCTTGCTTGGCCGATAGGTCTATTGTCAGAGTCTCAAACTTTAGCACTGAAGAGGCTTGGCCGCCAAAACGTCTGAGCAAGGCTTTAATACGTGCAAATAACTCTTCGACATGAAAAGGCTTCACCAGGTAGTCATCTGCACCAGCATCCAGGCCTTCAACTTTATCTTGCCAATTTCCGCGAGCAGTCAGTATCAATATAGGGAAGTCCCTCCCCGCTTTTCGCCAACGACGAATCACTTCAACGCCTTCAATTTTTGGCAAACCTAAGTCCACAACCGCCAGGTCGATCGGGAACTCCATTCCCTTATATAAACCTTCTTCACCATCAGCCGCGAGTTCAAGACAATAAGATTGTTGCTTTAAAGCATCTGCCAACTGTTCTCGCAGTTTGTTTTCATCTTCAATCACTAGAAGCTTCATCGTCTAGCTCTCTTTACTTGGCGCCACTGAGCAGCTCACCACTCAGGCTATCGACATGCAACACCCTAACTCGACCCGCTTTAGTTAAAAACTTAACCCGATAGACGCTACCACGGGGCGTTTCTTTGAGCTGAACTTTCAGGACCTTTCCTTCGAACCTTTCCTGAACAAGGGCAATTGCTTGATCTCGACCAATTCTCTCATTCTTTGTCTCTGCGACCAGGTTTGCGGATAAGCACACCAGCAACACGGCGGACAAAAAAAGTTTTACGAGTTTCATAGCAATCACCTTTGCGAACGTTGCCAACTAACGAGGCTTCTTTCGGTGTCACAGCTCCCTTCTAAAAAGGTTCCACCCTGACACGCACTTTTATTTTCTTACCCGGCTTCTGATCCATTCGGGTCTTATATCTTTCACCCTTGTAACGATACCATACATGGTAGCCGAGCACCTTCTCTTCATAGCTTATACGATGCCGGGTTTCGCAGCGCTGTTCATCACGGTAGTGTGACCTTGTTTTATACCGACGACGCTCATTCGAGGCGATATCGCTCCCCACTGAGGCCCCTAATATTGCACCCACAGCCGTACCAATCTTCTTGTTTTTGCTTCGGTGCCCTACAGCATTACCAATTGCGCCACCAATAATACCGCCAAGAATAGTACTAGTATGTGAATGCTCACTTCTAGGATAATCATCATATCGAACCTGTTCAGTCCAACATTCCTCTTCGGGAATTCTTTTTTCAATGGTTTTAATAATCGGCTCCACCTTCACTACGCGAGCAAAGTCGATTGAACGGTGACTCCTTCCACCCGCATAGCTAAGCGAGCTGAATAGCATCGCCACAATAATAAACGCCACCAATACCGTAGGCTGAGGTAGGTAGTTTCTTGAGTAGGTTAATTGTTTCATGTTCATATTCCTCTTTCTTTTTAGAAGGTGGAATAATCTTAAAACACTAAAGCTGAATGAAAGCTGAACAAAGAATATGAATACAAAAATGAAATTTCAGCGTACAAAACACCGAAATATAAAAAATACAATCAATAAAAAATCAATCACTTAAAAAAACAAATAGACACAGATCAAACAAAATCAACATTTGAGTTTACAGTTGTGCGCACAAATGAAAGAATTAGCTAACTCATCCAGCAACGTGTAGCCACCCCGGAGGCACCATGCACAGACTATCCAATCTCGATGCTTCATTTTTACACCTCGAATCTGCCAGATCACCCATGCACATCGGCTGCACGCTGACCTTTTCTCAGCCTAAGAACAAGACAATGACCTTCGAGCAGTTCAAGAGTCATATTCAATCGCATCTGTCGATATCGCCTGTTTTTAGAAAGAAGCTGGCGACACAAATCCTAGACCTTGATCGACCAGCCTGGTTAGACGATGAGAGCTTTGATATTGATCAACACTTGTTCCACACAAGTTTGAAAGGTGAGCTGCACGAACATGACAAAAAGCAGGTTATCAACCAGTTCTTTAGTCGCGCACTAAATCATCACAGGCCTTTGTGGGAAATAATGTATATGGAAAGTGAAAACAAGCCGGATGAGTTTTTTGTCCTGCTGAAGTTTCACCATGCCGCAGTCGATGGTATGTCTGCCGAGCATATTCTCGCTGGCTTACTAAGCCCTAAAAGCGCCCCGCAAGCCGAGCTTACCGATGATTGGAAACCCGAACACCAAGACTTGCCGAGCACCGTTTATGAAATTGGTAGCAAGCACATTCAAAACGCCTATCGCAGCCCACTTAAGGTTTACGGCCTAGCTAAACGTCTGAGTCACTCTATCTTCAGCTCCCAAGCACTTAGAATGCTCGATAAGGAACAGCGTCCTCCGCACTTTTTCACCGCACCTGAAACGCCGTTCAATCAAGCAATCAGTAAAAAGCATTTCTTTGCAAGCGCCCATCTACCGCTCTACAAAGTAAAGGAAATTAGAAAGGCCTACACGGGCAGCACAATCAATGATGTTGTATTAGCAATCTGCTCAGGTGCTCTGCGAAAGAACCTGGAAACAAGCAATGAGCTTCCTGAAGAATCTTTAGTCGCTATGATTCCCGTATCAAAACGAGAAAAGGACGAACAAGGAAGCCCAAAAAGTTCAGGAGGGAACCTAATCTCTCCAATGCTCATATCGCTCGCGACAGACCTCGACAGCCCGAGCTCCCGACTTGGCATGATTCATCAAAATGCCCTTAGAGCCAAAGAGTTTAACTATAAAGTCGCGGTTGAACGAATCATGAAGCATCTTCCCTCGTGGTCTTCTTCCTTAACCATGAAAGCTTATACACGCCTTCGTCTAGCCAATATTCTAAAGCCCGTTTTCAACCTGATTATCACCAATGTACCGGGCCCCAAGGTTCCCTTGTTTCTGAATGGCGCCGAGCTAAAATCTCTTGAAGGCGTTGCACCGATCGTTGATAACATGGCGCTAACTGCTGTGGTCACCAGCTATGTCGATACACTAACAATCAGCCTGACTAGCTGTGAATCGATTGCTGATAAGGTCAGCTTTTTGGCAAGTAATTTCAACGAGGCACTGGACGAGCTATACCAAGAACTGGTACCTGAGAGACCAGAAGCGCCTTCTCCACAACAAGCCGCATAATTACTATCTTGCGAACAGTTATTCCACTCTGGGTTTAGAGCCTAAGGCTGTAAACCCTCTTCTAGTTAAAGAACCTCCCCCTTACTAGCAAGGCTCACAAGTGAGATTTCCCTTTTCAAGCCCCTTCCTATCGTTCAAACTATCTTCAACAAATACACGACCACATTGATAAGCTTGTTCTCAAAACGATGAGCTTATTTGATAATAATAAGAGGCGCACACCACATGGACTCACTGACTTTCGATTACGTCATCATTGGCGCTGGTTCTGCGGGCAGCGTATTAGCTCAGCGTTTATCCCAAGAAGGTGATAAAACCGTGCTTGTGCTGGAAGCCGGGCCGCGAGATAAAAGCCCGATGATCAAGGTTCCCGGGGCTTTTGCTTACTTCATGTAT